>DATMXP010000020.1 GCA_035561515.1 Terriglobales bacterium
GCGTGTCCTCGGTGTCCGCATCGAATCCACCCCCGACGAACTAGCCGCCAGCACCGTCAACACCACCAATTCAACAGCACCTGCCGAACCGAACAGTTCCGCACGAATGACGAACACGGAGTCGCCTGAGCACACATCCGCATTAGACTCCGCCTCGTCATCCGAGTCGGCCCTCCCGACCGCCGACTCCCAACCCCTCACCGCTGACTTCACGCCATCCCGCTTCGCCCACCTCGCCACCGCCATGGGACTGCGACCGCTCCGCACACCCGCGCCGCCCAAAGGTTCCGACCCTGTCTGGATTCCTATTCAGGAAGATGAGTTCCCCGAGATCACTCGCAACATCCACGGCGACAACGAAGTCGGTACCTACGAACAGCGATACAAGCTCCGCCGCATTAAGTTGGATAGTCACTTCCGTCAGAACCCAAACCCCACCCCGCGCGAGATCGCCCACGCCATCACCGAAATCGAAAATGTGGAGAAAATCCAAGCCGAAGAACACGCGCAGGCCATGCGCCTAATGGAAACGGCGCGGCAGTAGCCGCGCCCTGGGGAAAAGCAAGAACTACCGCTCGAGTGACTTGGCGAGTTCGAACAGTTGCGGATCGATCGACTTTGTCTTGCCGACAATGTCCTTGAGCGGAGTGGTAGTGACCTTGCTCTGGTTGATGCCGACGACCACGCCGCTTTCCCCACGAGCGAGAGCATCCACTGCTCCGGCTCCGAGGCGTGTGGCAAGGAGGCGGTCGAAGGCGGTCGGCTGTCCGCCGCGCTGGACGTGTCCAAGGATGGTGGCGCGCAATTCGAAGCCAATTTCCGCGGAGTGCTTCTTGAAGTACGTGACCAGGGCTTCGGCGTCGTAGGTGGCTCCTTCGGCGACTACGGCCACGGCGTGCTGCTTGCCCCGTTTGTAGGCGTCGCCGAGGACGCGCGCAACGTCAGGAGGAGCGATTTCTATTTCCGGCACCACGACGAGTTCAGCGCCTCCCGCGATACCGGCCATGAGCGCAAGGTACCCGCAGTTGCGACCCATGACTTCGACGAGGAACCCGCGACGGTGTGAGGACGCGGTGACCTTCAGGCGATCGATGGCCTCAAGCGCGATATTGAGCGCAGTGTCGACGCCGATCGTAAGCTCGGATCCGAGTAGGTCGTTGTCGATGGTCGAGGCGACGCCAACAACCGGAAATCCCATCTCGGAGAGAGCGTTGGCCCCGGTCTGCGATCCGTTGCCGCCGATCACCACTAGACCGTCGATGCCCCATTGCGCGAGGTGAGCGAGGGCTTTCTTCCGGGTGTCAATCTCGTGAAAATCGAGACAGCGGGCGCTGCCGAGCACGGTACCGCCGCGCTGAATGATGCCGCCCACGTCGCGGGCCCGCAACTGCGCGTAATCGCCGGCAACCAGTCCACTGTATCCGCCGCGAACGCCGACCACTTCCCAACCCTTGTCGATACCGGTGCGGACCACGGCGCGGATCGCCGCGTTCATCCCTGGCGCATCGCCACCGCTCGTCAATACCGCAATTCGTTTCATTGCGCTCCTTCAACTTCTCTCAGTAGTGCTACGACTGAAATGAGTAACGTCAGTTTGTGAATCGTTTCCTGCTTAATTCCAATCACACTGGTATCCCGGAATTCTGGAATATACGCCCACACAATCAGAAAACGATTCCGGTATGAAGACAGAGTGCAAAAGCAGGATATCAATGCTGCAACAAATCGCGCCAGAGCGGGTTTGTGTAGATAAGAGAGTTTCCGCCAAGGTGGCCGAAACTGGAGGAAAAAATATGAGCCTGATCCATAAGTACTATTGCGAAATCTGCGGCGCCGAAAAGCGCGACGTGAACAATTGGTCAATGGCCGAGGTCACGTCAAACGGCGTACTGCTCTCGCACTGGCGCGAGGACCAGGCCAAGGCACCGAGCGTGCGCCACTTCTGTGGCGAAGCGCACGCGCAGGTTTTCGTGTCGCGCTATCTCTCGGCCCCGCAGTCGTTCGCTTCGCGCCACGTGCTCGACACGACTGACAAGGACCTTACGGCCGTACAGTCGCACCTCGTAAAACGAGTGTTACAGCAGCCTTCGGAAATGAGTTCCGAAGCAGAAGAAATTTTCGATGTGTTGGCCGCCGCCGAAGCCGCACTAAAGGGCCGCATCACGGTGGATCTGATTAACAGCGACCACTTCGACGCGTAACAGAGTTCCAGGCAAACAAAAAAGCAGCCGTCCGAAAACGGCTGCTTTTCTATTTATAACGCAACTACTTCTTGCGAGGTGTGCGTTTGGCTGGAGCTTTCTTCGCCGGAGTTTTCGAAGCACCTGAAGAAGCTGCGCCTTTCTGCACCACGAGCGCTCCGTCTTCCATCGTCACCATGAACGGATTCGGCGTGTAGGAAGTCGGCTTGCCCTGGAAAGCGAGCTGCTGGCCCGGCTTAGGAATGCGCGCGGTTGGAATCTCGCCAGCCATCGTCAAGGTGATGTCGGCTTTCGGTGGATTGGCGTTGATGTCGTCGTACGTGCCGGCAATCATCAACTGGGTCGCGGTGGCACTAACGACGTTGCCAACCATGGCGAGCGGCTTACCTTGGATCTGGCTCCAGACCGTTTCAGCGGCCTGCTGATTGCCGGACGTCAAAACGAACTGGATTTCGTCGAACGACATCTGCGCGACAGGCTTCTGCTGAACCATGATGGCAGCCTGCTCCGCCGGTGTCGGTGCGGGTTTAATCGTCCAGCCCTCGGCCGGAGTCGGGCTGGCAGCGGCTGCGGCGAGAACGTCCGTCCAGCCATCTTCGCCACCGTGGTACTTGATGTACTTGCGGCGGCCAAACTCGCTGATCTGAGCCTTGTACTGCGGCGTGGGAGCAAGATTGGCAGCGCGCGCCGTGTACCAGATTCCCTGGAGCCAAACCGGCTGGGGTGCGTTCAGGTATGAGAGCGCCAGTGGATAGATCAGGCTAAAGTCCGTCGGCGTTGTATTGACAGCGTCCTGAAGCGACTTTTGGGCAACCGGAAATTCATTGCCCTGTAGAGCAGCAATTCCGACCGATCCGTTGAAAATGCCTGCGAGACTGTCCTTCAACTTGGCGAAATCGAGATCAGCCATTCCTTCCGGTTTCGGCATGTTGGGCAGAGCAGCCAGACCTTTCTCGCCGAATTGGCGGGCCTGGGCAAGATTATTCTGCGGGTCCTGACCAGCCTGCGCCTGTAAGCGATGCAGGTAGCTGAGCAGAGCCATGGCGGTGACGTTGTTCGGGTTGGCCTGAAGGACACGGTTGGCCGTCTCCATGGTCTTGGGCACGTTCTGGAGCTGCTGGTAGGTACGCATGAGCAATTCCAGGGCGTCTTCCTTCATCACGCTGTTGGGGTACTTGGCGACGAAGGCGTCCAAAGCCTGAGCCTTGGCATTGGGATCCGTGGCTTGAATAGCACCCATGTAGGCGTTGTATTCAGCAGGGTCCTTGATTTCTTTTTTCTGTGCCGGCGCGCCCTGCTGTCCTCCTTGCGGCGCCGCAGGCTGTTGAGCGGTCTGGGCCGTCGCGGCCACCGCAAACATGAGCACTAGCGTTACGAGCGACTTCTTCATTCCTTTTGGCTCCTTAGCACATTGCGAAGTGACGTCGAATCTATTTTCAGTGCTGCGCCAACCCGACTCCGCGTGCGAACCCACCCACACGCTTCGGCCCGGAACGGCTTGTTCTTCCGCCGCCGTGCCCTACGTCATGACAGAAATGACCGGGAAAGGTGCGGACGCAGATTATAAAAATGTAAGTTCCCTGAATGCAAGCGTTTGGGGACACGAGCACTGATGGCGCAAAATGGTTTCCATATCTGATGCGAAAGAACGGTTTGAGTGTTGCCGAAACCGCCGGACTTGAACGCGTCATCTTAGGATACAGGAGAACGCAAGTGGAGGACTCTAAGCGAGACTGGAAGCAGAAAGTGGCTGTCGTGACCGGCGGAAACAGAGGCATAGGCGCGGCAATCGCACGGAAGCTGGCCGAACTGGAGATCTCGGTGGTGATCTGCGGACGCGACCAGACCCAGCTTGACTCGGTGGCCTCCGAGATCACGGCCAACGGCGGACGGTGCAAGGCTGTGGCGTGCGACCTCTCGAAACTGACGGCAGTGGAGAACTTAGCCGAGTTCGTGAAAACGACTTTTGGCCATGTTGACATTCTGGTTAATAACGCGGGAGTAAGAGGGTTCGGCGGGCCACTTCATTTGCTGCCGCCCGATGACTGGGACAAAGTCATCAACACCAACCTACGCGGTGTGTACTACACCATCCGCGCCTTCGCTCCCTCCATGATCGAGCACAAATCGGGCGACATCATTAATATCTCCTCCATCGCAAGCAAGAACGCACTGCCCAATGGAGCGGTGTACGCCGCATCCAAGTGGGGCCTGAACGGGCTCACTTACTCTGTTGCGGAAGAACTCCGCCAGTACAACATCAGAGTGACTGTTGTCTGTCCCGGGTCGGTGGACACCGATTTGAGCCCACATACCGGGAAAGATAAGAGTCGAATGTTGAAACCCGACGATGTAGCACATGTTGTGGCAATGCTGGTAACCCAGGCGCCTCAGTCATTTGCCAGCGAAGTGGTACTGCGGCCTACACAGAAGCCATGAGGTGCGGATCGGTTGGGAATGCGAATCGCCGGGACTGACACAGCATCCTATACAACTATGCCGATAACTCGTTGGTTCGACCAAATCCGTGCTCTGCGCCTTCCGGAACACCGGGTGGCATGGTCTCTCGCAATCGCGGCCGACGCGCTTCAGATCGGCCTTTTTCCCCTGTTCGCGGCGGGCGGACTTTCGCCCCTGAATGCGGCGCTTGACGCACTGATGGCAGCCCTGTTGACGAGAACACTGGGGTGGCACTGGGCATTCCTTCCGTCGTTCGCCAGCGAGATGCTGCCGGGCTTCGACCTTTTCCCCACCTGGACCGCAGCCGTTTGGTTTGTCACACGCGGCGAGCAGAATTCCAAGGGCCCGGAGATTCTTCCGGCGCAGCCGATCAGAACGCGGTAGTTTGAACAGAGTAGAAGAGGCGTCCCAAACTGGGACGCCTTTTTGCTCTGCGCATCGGTACGTGAACCAACGGTACTGCCTCCGGCGGCCCTACGGGCCTACAATTTCCAATCATGCATACCGCGTTACTGGCTCTCGTTCTGTCATTCTGCTGCACCGCGCAGGCACAACTGCAAGACATCCTCCAGCAAGCCACCGAAGGCATGCAGCGCAACCGAAGCGGCAGCCTGAGCGACCAGAAGATTGCTTCAGGACTGAGCGAGGCGCTGAGGGTCAGCACCGGAAAAGCTGTGGCCGCCACGGGGCGTCCCGACGGCTTCCTAAAGAACGAGGCAATCAAGATCCTGCTGCCGGAAAAACTTCGTCCGGTGGCTAAAGGGTTAAGAATGCTAGGCAGAGGAGCCCAGGTGGACGAACTGGAAATTGGCATGAACCGCGCGGCCGAGCAGGCGACGCCCCTGGCAAAACAGATATTCCTGAACGCCATCAAGCGCATGACCTTCAGCGACGCCCGGCAGATTTTCACGGGTGGCAATACCGCTGCCACTGATTACTTCAAGCGCCAGAGTACGGACGAGCTCACCGAAGCCTTCGCGCCAATCGTGAAAGAACAAATGGAGCGCGTGGGAGTGATCCAGCAGTACAACCGTATGCTGAAGAGCACGCCGGGTGGCACGGCGCTCACGGGAAACTTCGACATCAATAAATATGTTGTCGGAAAGACTCTGGACGGCCTGTTCTATATGCTTGGGGAAGAAGAAAAGAAGATTCGGACCAACCCAGCGGCGAGAACAACGGCCATCCTGCGAGAAGTTTTCGGGCGTAAATAGCGTCGCACCTGGTCCACCTTCGCGGGTAATAGCGGCCATGAGCTAGCTGCAACCTGACGCCTAGCATTCTGCAGTCCGTTCCCTTTATATTCACCGCATGCAGCCGACGATCCTAGTCACGGGCGGAGCTGGGTTTATTGGCTCGAACTTCGTCCTTCAGTGGCTTGATAAGGAAGCGCACAAGGTAGTCAACCTTGATCTGCTCACTTATGCGGGAAACCGGGACAATCTCGCCGGCGCTCTAGAGAGCCAACGTCACGAGTTCGTTCTCGGCGACATCTGCGATTCTGCACTTCTGGATACGCTCTTGAAACGTCATCGGCCGCGAGCGGTAGTACATCTAGCGGCTGAGAGTCATGTCGATCGATCCATTCACGCACCGGAAACTTTCGTCCAAACGAACATCATTGGAACATTTCGACTACTTCAAGCTTGTCTTGAGTATTGGCGTGAACTGCCGCCGGACGAGAGAATGTCGTTTCGTTTCCTTCATGGATCGACAGACGAAGTCTACGGTTCGCTGAACCCTGAAGATCCACCTGTGACGGAGTCAACAGCGTACGCACCGAACAGTCCATATGCGGCTTCAAAAGCATCGTCAGACCACCTGGTGCGGTCCTTCCATCAGACGTACGGTCTTCCGACAGTGATCGTGAACGTTTCCAATAATTACGGGCCTCGACAGTTTCCAGAGAAGCTAATTCCACTCCTTATCGTGAATGCGGTCGCGGGAAAGCCAATGCCGATCTATGGCGACGGACTCCAAACGCGGGAGTGGCTGTACGTGAAAGATTGCTGCGAGGCCCTTCGCGCGGTGTTGGCGGCGGGATCTCCGGGTGAAAGTTACAACGTAAGCGGGGGCACCGAGGTTCCGAACATTCGTATCGCACACGACATCGCAAAGATCCTTCAGGAACGCAGGCCAAGTCAAACCGGATATTACGAGTCTCTGATCACGTATGTGGCAGATCGTCCAGGACACGACCGTAGGTACGCAATCGACTCCTCCAAAATAAAGCTCGAAACTGGATGGCTACCGACGAAGAACATCGATACTGGGCTGCGGGAGACCGTGGAGTGGTACCTGACAAACCCAGAGTGGGTGCAGAATGTCACCACCGGCAAGTACTGTACATGGGTCCCCGAAAGCAAAGCTCACATGTGAGCGATGGCAAAATCATTACGGCTTGCTTTCCGAGCGGATCTCGTAATATCGCAACGACCGCATAAACACTTCTTTGTCTACCGGCTGTCGAGAGTCGTCCAGCATCGGTGATATGCCCGGTGTGTCGCCGAGTTCCGAGGTCTTCCATGGAACGATCACCAGCGATTTTGGTGCGTCCTGGTTACCCAGAATCGACATGCCGAGCGCCTTCCCTCCGGGAACTGAGACCAACTTGCTATCTTCTCCTGATTTCTGCTGCTCGCTGCCTTGTAGCGCAGTCTGTTGGGCTTCCGCGGGGGGCTGTGCCTTCGCGGTCTGGACTGCTTCCGTCGCGTCCTGTGTTTTGCCGGCGGCCTGGACCTTGCTCTTGTCCTGGGCTACAGCCATGCTGCTCGCCAGCAGTAGCAGAACTAACGAGTATCGGATCATCGCTTCTCCCCTTTTTGTGCGCGATTGCGAAGGTCAGCAATCCATTTGGCGACGTCAGTGTCGCCCGGGACCAGCCGGCTGTACGCCTCGTAGTGCTCCATAGCGCAGGAGTAGTCGCCGAGATAGAGATCGCACAGAATCGCCAGGTTCTTGTGCGCATAGTGATAATCGGCAAACTGCGTCAGGGCCGATTCGTAACTCGCGCGCGCCTTAGCAAATTCTCCCTTTCGCCGCTGCACCATACCGAGCTCGTTATAAGCGGCGGGATGTTGTGGATTCGATTCCAGCGCTTTACGCAAGCTGGCTTCCGCCTTATCCAGTTCCCCGGTACGCGCATACGCAATGCCGAGGTTAATCTGGGCAGCCGTTAACTTGGGAGCCTGTTCCGTGACCTTGAGCATGAGAGGGATGCCCTGCTCGTACTGCGCCTGCTCCAGCATGTGCTCTGCCCGGTCGTACTCCGCGCGTAGTTCTTCGGTGACGGGTACGTGTTGCGTGAACATGACACCGCCTGCATCTCGCTGTACATCGAGCGTGGCGGGCGACTCTACCAGTGGCTTTGGCATTGGCGCTACCGCCATCGGTCGTCGCGCAGAAGCAGCGCAGCCCAAGGCGATAGACAGAGCCAGGCACAACAATCCGCAGTAAAGCGCTTTTAAGGCGCGAGAGTTATTGCGGAGTTCCATGGTTCACCATTCCTTTTTCTACGGCCTGCGGCGCCGCGGGGCCTGTCTGGTCCGGCGAACCAGGCGTTGTGTCGGCGGTACCTGCTGCGGGAGCCGAAACCGGCGATAAGGGTGATCGATAAGCATAAGTATCGATGGCAGCCAGGAAACCCGTACTCATCTCGGGCTTTGCGTAGCGTCCCGGCATAAGTTCGGTCAGCCTGCCGAGACTCTTTTGCGTCCACTCATTGAAGACGCCGGCTCGCAGCATCTCCATATTCTTTTCATGCACACCGATGGCTTTTTCCTCGAACGGAAACGCTTCCTCATCAAGGGCTTGCTCGAAGTCTTTCAACTCGTCCGGCTTCAAATCGGTTGGCCGTTCCGATTGCAGGAGCGAGCGGCTGAAATCGGAGTAGGTCTCAGCTATGTAGAAAGTAGCTGCCGCCGTAACATCCGCGATCTCGTATTTGACGAGATGTCCCATCGTGTCGATGGTGGCTTCCATCCGCTGTTGCTTCTCTTTCAGGCTGACCTCAAACGGTTGCCGCAGCTTAACAACCACGAAGTCCTGATAAACCATTTCTGCCAAGACCAACGCCGACCGAGCTGCAAGTGTCCGCGTACGACCGGTTCTGTCCGAACCAGCCTCGGCGTCGATGCGTACGATTTCCTTCAGCTCCTGGTGATAACGAGCATCGTCATTCGCCGATTTGTACATCTCCGCAATTTTTGAGCGCGTTTCGAGAGCCGTGTCGATCGGCCGCGGAAACTCGGTTACGTAACGGGTGTACACATCCAATGCGCGATCACGGACATTGGATTTCTCGTAGAGGTCTCCTGCGAGCAGCAGAGCTTCGCTGCGGACAACGGGATCCGTCGACTTCGAAGCGATGCCGTCGTATTCCGCAGCAGCGTTCGCCAATTGGCCGCTCTCGCGATACGCATTCGCAATTTGCTTGTCGGCCTCCGGACGCAACTTGTGATCAGGAAAGCTATCGCGGAAGGCTTTGAGCACGTCGACTGCCGCAGTCCAGTCTTGAAGTCTGATCAAAGCGGCGCCCGCATCGTATTCGGCTGCCGCTCGAATCGTGGAAGTAGGCGCGGCCGAGCGAATCCTCAGAAAATGACCAGCCGCCGCACGGTAATCCTGTGCCTGGTTGGCAAGCTCACCCTGCTTGTAAATGGATGCTGCAAGGTTATCGACGAATGCGGCACGCGACTTGTCACTTTCTGTCGTGGCTGCCAGCACCTGCGAGTAAGCCCGCTCGGCCTGAGCATATTCGGCGAGTTCAAACGAGCCGTGCGCAACAACAATCCACGCTGAGCGCCGAAGGTCGGCAGCAGCACCCGGATAACGATCGATGAGGCGCTGAGCAGCCTCGATCGCGGGGCGGTAATCCTTCATCTCGTACATGTCATCCGCAGCTGCTCCCAGTACGTCTGCGGCGTGCGCGTGCTCAGGAAACGTATCGGCGAACTTGAGCGAGCTAGCAATGGTGCTGCGCTTCACCGATTCCTGCTGCTCCGCGCCTGCAACCTTCAACTGCTCACGGTAAGCATAAACAGCGGCATACCCGGCATCAGCCGATCGGGGATGCGCCGGATAGCCGTAAGCCGTGCGTTCGTACTGCGTTGCTGCTTCGCCAAAATCATTGTTTTCGAGTAAAAGATCAGCGAACTGATAGTTAATCGCTGGCGAATCGGGATCCTTCGGAAAAGAATCAAGATAGTCGCCGTACCACCGGCGGGCTTCCTGGTAATTTGCCAGTTTCTCGCCCGAATCCTGCGCAGCCTGATACTCGGCGTGATAGTGCATGGCGAGATCCCTCAGGTTCGACTTGAGATATGCCAGAACCTGCGGAGAGTCTTCGGGCTTGAAATGCTGCCAGTATTCGGCTTTCAGGCCGTACTTGGAAGCGAACTCGCGCTTCGACTCCAGCACGAGTTTGGGGAATCCGCCTTTTGTGAAAGTATCGATAACGCGCATGCTGAAGTGCGGTGACGCGCGATGAAACGGATAAAGCGAAACAAAGGCCTGGTATGTCTTTGCCGCATCCTGATAGCGCAATTCGCCGAGGTAATGCTCGCCAAGGTTGCTGTAGACGCGATCTTCGTATGAACGCTTCCCTGCTGCCGAATAGTATTTGCGTACGGCGTCGGGGCCGCCCAGGTTGCTGAAACTCAGACTGATGACGCGGAACGTATCGGCAACGCGGCGCTCGTCTTCTTCCTCGTGTCGTTGGTCGAAGTCGTAACCGACAGATACCTTGTAGTCGAGCAAGGCCATGTATTTGTCGAGTGCTTCGTCGTAGAGGTCCTGCTTGTAAAACGTCCAGCCCAGTTTGTAGACCGCCAGTTCGTAATACGACGACGCAGCTTTCATGCTCACAACTGCCGAATATGCATTCTCTGCGTCGCGATAACGACGGCGCGTGAAGAAGTACTCGCCTCGTCTGAACTGCACTTCGTCGTAGTGCTCGGAACTTGGATTCTCGCGAATCAGACGCTCCATCGTCTCGATGGCTTCTTCAGTCCGGCCGAGTTCATCGTAGGCACGCGCTTTTTGATAAAGAACCTTGTCTCTGTGCTCGTAGTTCGGATATTCGGTCAGCAATCGATCATAGAGAGCAATTGCCTCGAGTGGTCCCTTGGGATCCGTGCCCGCCCGCAGCGCATCTGCCGAGGCGGACTCGGCGTTGTTGCCCGCTGGAATCGTGCCTTCGGCGGTTGTGCGACGCTCGAAGTCCTGAGCGGATTCACGCGGGGCGGTATCGGCTGTGTTCGGATTGGGAGCACTAGCCTGCGTCGCCGGAATCGCCTCGGCGCGTTCCGGGGCAGCCATCTCTTTGGGCTTTGTATCGCCACCGCGTATACCGAACTGTTTCTCGATTTGCAGATCCGCGAGACGACGCATGGCCTCGGGGGTCATCGGGGTCTTCGGTGTCTCGTCTACAAATTGGCGGTAGTGCTGCAAGGCCTGATCCAGGCCGTGCTCCACCTTCACCTCTTGAATGTCCGGACGCACATCGTGCAGCTCTGCCAGCGTGCCGGGCGTCTTCTTCGCGCGTGCGGCACACCCAATCGTGAAGGCCAAAGCCAGCACCATCGGAATTGTGGGCTTATGCATTAGCGCCCTCCCGCATCGGACTGAGCACGCGCTGCGCGGTCGTAGCTGGCAGCCACGCCGTATCGAGCTTCCGTCTGCTGTGCTACAAGGCGCTTCCGTCTCGCTTCGAGCTGGTTAATAGCGACGACCTCGATCATATGTCCCTGCCGCGCCATCAATAAATCGACCCGCTGTAATGAGTCGTTCACGCGGTTCCGAAGCTGTCCAATTTGCGTGTCGTATCCGACATAGCTCTGCGTTGCAGCCTGTCTCGTCCTTACAAAACTTTCGTATTGTCGATCGAGAGCTTTCATTTGTGCATTCAATTCGTCCAGGTGCTCATAAGCTGCAGTTAGCCGGTCGTTGTACTCGGTTTCCAGCCGCCATGTCAGCAAGCCACGGAGACGGGCCGCGCGTTCGCGAAGAACGGTCGCTTCCGGAGTGTCAGAGTCGCCGATCTGCTTCTCGATCAGCGCAATGCTATCGCCGTCGCTGCGCTCATCCGCGGTGGCGAGGTAATCCGGGCGGGGTGATGTCAGAATTGTCTGCAGCCTCTCACTCAAATGCTTACGCTGGGCTCGACGAAGCCGGATCCTGGAGTCCAATTCCTGGAACTTCGCATCGACTTCCGGTAGCAGCGGCTTGTAGTTCTCTCCGCGTAGCCCGATGAGATCGACGAATGCTTCCAGGCTTGTCTGCCAACCCGTGAGCTTCGACCGCAATTCTTCAAGATCGAGATAGTTGTGCAAAGCCGTCTGGAAGTCATGAGAGGCCATGAGTTCCATCAGGTAGTAGGTTTCCGGTGCATCCGGCAGGGTGCGCAGCTTGATCACCCAGTTCTCGTCCTGTCGCGTCTCTTCGCGGATGAGGGCCTTTAGAAATCGTCCTTCTCTTATGCTGCCGATGGACGCATCAACTCTCTTGATCTGGCCGCTATACGATTCGAGCGCACTGCCGTAGGTAAGTGCGGCGCGGCCGTACAAGTTCAGGTCCGCGTACGCGTGCGGAACCGTAAGCATCGCTTCCTGGACCGCAACGTCGGTCGGTTCGCGACTCGCCAGAAGGTTCCACGGAACGAGTGCTCGATCATGATGCTGAGCCGTGGTCTCGGCCCACCCTGCCCGCAAAAGCGCTTGGTTGGAAAATGGCCCGTCGAGTCGGACCCGATCCAGTGACTGTTTTGCACCGTCGAAGTTGCCCGATTCGAACAAGATCGTGCCAAGCACCAAGTTGGCCTTGTCGCGAATGGCGAGAGCGGCCGCGCCAGTAGCTGGCAACTGCCCTGTTCTATCCAGTTGTTCAATCGCTTCTTTTTGCCGGCCATCCTGCAACAGCGCGATACCCAGGTTGTAGCCAACGAAACCGTCAACGCCCTGGCTCGTTTGCAGGCGCTGCAGCACCTTCACTGCTTCGCTCGGCCGCCCCGTTGCCATGTAGATGTTGGCACGCAGAAATTCGATATCGCTCTTGATGTTTTCGGGGATATTGCCGCTGATTCGCTCCAGCGCGTGCTGGGCATCGTCGAGCTGGCCTTTCTGAAAATGAATTCGAGCGAGCCGGAATGCCGCCTCGTTTCGCACCGATTCATCTACTGCGCCCTCTAGAACCGCCTTGATCGCTCGCCCCGCCCGGTGGTGCATGCGGTAGTTGAGTTCAAAGTCGCCAACGTCGAACTCCGCGTCGTTGACGTGGTAATGCAGAGTGTCGAGTTTGGGCTGATCAAGACCGCGATACATGGCCAATTCCGTATCGAGCCGCTGGAGTGCATCGAAGTACTGTCCCTGATAGGCGTGATAAAGCGCCTCCCCGAAATAGAGATCCTTCAGGTCGCCCGCAGTGGCTGGGCAAACCGCAATTCCCAAGGCCAGGCAGAGGCCGATGATCCAGTGTGTCTTTCGCATGGATTACCATTCCCCAAGCGTGATGGGCGAGTTGCCGGAACTCGGTCCTCCCAGCGTCAATCCCACCAGCTTTGGCTTCACTTCTTTGCGGAAGGTAAATGTTTGCGTACGGCTGAAGTCGTCCCCGCCCTGGAGTTTGCCATCCATGAGCACTTCCAGCTTGTGGTCTCCAGTAGCGACGTTGCCCACGTAGATCCTTTGCACTCCGCCCTTCCGCAGCGCCTCGAGTTCCTTCGCGCTATAGATATGGTGCGCGACCAGTTGGCCGTCGACCTGAAGCCTCACGCTATCCAGGCGCATCTGGTCACCTTTGCTTACAGCGACGAAGATCGCGACTTGTGTTCCTGACGGATAGAGCAGCTTCTCCTCAAGCCGGCTTAACTCCTGCGAAATATTGAGGACGTCTGACTTGATCTCTTGTACCTGTTCGTCGAGGCCCCTCATCTGCTGTTGATCGGAAGACGGACCTTTGTCGTCTCCCGGCATGGGGGCCGAATTCAATTCCGTCAGGAACAGAAACGGCAACGCCAGGATCAAAGCTCTCACCACCAATGAACGTGCACTATTTCTCATCTCGTGTTTTCCCCATGCTGCCGTGCAGATTGGAACGCCGGGTAGTTTTAAGCAGACTGGAGTTGGCAACAAGAGTACGCGGGGCCAGAGACCTCGCTACATCCGGGCCTTGATACCTTCGCGAGACGTACGAATTCGCAAACGTACACGGACCTCATGGGCACGACCGAAGGTAAGTAGCTGGCACGAATGATGACAGAAGTACGGTTCCTCTGGACTGGCTGGCCAGTGCGCCTTCTCGGTTGCCCTTTGGTCATGCTGCTATTTTTCCCCTCGGGCAATAACCTAACGCCGATGTCGATAGACCAGGTGATGCATGGATTGTCCTAAGTGCGGAAATCGAATCAGCACATATAGTCGTAAATGCGGTCTTTGCCTCGCGACGATTCCGCCCGCGCAGTACTTACTGGAAGAATCCGGAGTAGTGGAGCGTGCTGCTCCCGTCATTGCCGAAGAACGCCGATTCGACCGCACGGCCCCCCGGACCGCCAGATTGGGCGACCGACTGATCGCCGCTGCGCTCGACACCGTGATTGTGCTCGCCGCCATATCGTTGATCTGCGCTTGGACTTTCAGAAAGTGGGGCTTCACCAACGCGGACGGCCTTCACCTCACAGCCGCGTCACTCCTGGCTGCAGGCGCGCTAGGTATCACCTTTTCATTCGCCTATCTCTGGCTCTTTGAGGCGAGTGCCGGTGCCACTCTGGGCAAGATCATCGTCGGCATCCGTATTGCTCGCACTGCTGCTCATAGCTGCGTGGCCGCGTCTGCAATTCGTAACGCACTACGCCTCGTGGATGGAATTGGGTTCTACCTGGTAGGCGCTGTTTTCGCAGGATGTTCTCGGCTGCGTCAGCGGCTCGGGGACATTCTCGCGGGCACCATCGTTGTTGAAGCGAAATTCACTCCCATCGCCAAAGCGGCTGCCGTGGTGTTGTGGCTAAGTGCGCTTAGCGGCGCAGCCTGGGGATTGCCTCGAATTTGGTCGGCCACAGAACAATCCAGTCAGCCACCGCGTTATCTCGGCAGCACCGTGGTACAGCTCGGCTATACCGCGGATTCTGCCTACGTGAGCTCTTACAGGCTGCGAGTTGATTTCCGTCGCCAGTCTGCCACGCCGACTGATGTCACCGCTGTTGACTCCTCGCTGCGATAACAAAACTCCTCCGCATCTACTGGCTTCCCTGCACGCCACAATCCCACCAGCCACAGAGGATTCTTTTCGTGGCGATGCTTTCATCTATGCACATACGCTCCGTGTCACCAGCGTTGACATCGGCCACTTACCTTCGGTCGTGCCCATCAGGCCCGTGTACGTTTGCGAATTCGTACGTCTCGCGAAGGTATCAAGGACGTGCAGTAGTCGGGTCTCTGCACCCGCGTACTCTTGTTGACAAGGGCAGTCTGCTTAAAACTACGCCGCGTTCCAGATTGCACGGCTGCGTGGGAATTACACGGCACGGAAACACAGGCTGTTTGTCACTACGCGTCGTTCCAAACTACTGCACAGGAGTGAGCCATGACATTGAGGGAGTTACTGGGTAACGTCGGCGTATTCGGAGCCGCGGTGATGTTCTGCCTCGCAGCGCTGTCCATCTTCTCGCTGGGAGTGATCATCGACAAGCACCGGCGTTTCCGTACAGCCTGGCGCCAGTCGCAGACGTTCAAACCCGTGTTCAAGAAATTCGTTCATGAGGGAGATGTCCAGGAACTCATTGACGCGTTGCCGAAACACGAAAAGTCATACGTAGCCCAGGTAGTCTCGGCAGGCATTCTCGAATACGACGGTGTATGCAAAGCGGGCCGCGATCCCGTTGCCTCGCTCGAACTCGTTCAGAGTGCCCTTCGGGATTCCCTGTCGGAAACATTGATCCAGTTGAAATGGGGCCTCGGGTTGCTTGCCACAATCGGCTCTACGGCTCCGTTCATCGGCCTCTTCGGTACGGTCGTCGGAATCATCAATGCGTTCAAAAGCATCGCGGCTGCTGGATCCGGCGGCATGGCGGTGGTCTCGGGCGGTATCGCAGAAGCATTGGTTTCGACTGCTCTCGGTATCTTCGTCGCGATCCCGGCCGTCGTAGCGTTCAACCACTTCACCGGAAAGATCGAGAACTTCCACGTCGAGATGAACCGGGCCTCGTCACAGCTCGTGAACAGCTTGTTCAAAATGCCGGACCTGAAGATATCCGACGAAGAGACAGAGGAGGTGGAGAATGCGGCTCGGTGAAGCCACCAAGATGCAGGCGGCCATCAACATCACGCCGCTCGTCGACGTGGTGCTCGTGCTGCTGATCATCTTCATGGTCATGGCGCCGCAGATGCGCAAGGGACCTGAAGTGGAAGTGCCGAAGACGACGAAGCCAGCTGATCAGGGCGACGAGAGAGGCCGGATCCTGGTCTCCATCGACGACGCGGGCGGAATGTGGATTGACGATCAGCAAGTCACACCGCAGAACTTCGGCGAGGCACTTCGCGCTGCTGTCGGCACGCAGGAGAACCCGAGGGTGGTAGTTCGCGCCGATGCAAGGCTCAGGTTCCGTGAAGTCAGGCAAGCCATGATTGCGATCGAACAATCGGGCTTCCGCGGCGTGGGGCTGATTGCCAAGGGCAAAGAAGGCCGGGGAGGCCAATAGCATGCAGTTCAACAGAGACGATTCCGGCGCGGGTCTTCAGTCCGAGATCAACATTACTCCACTCGTGGACGTGGTGCTCGTGCTGCTGATCATCTTCATGGTTGTTGTGCCCTTGCTTATGCAGGGATATGACGTCCACATCCCGCGAACGTCCGGGGATGCCGTGGCGGCGCAAACTGCAGAATCGCGGCTGATCCTGAGCATTTTGCCCACGGACTGTCGAATTTTGACGCCTCCCGCAGGTGAGGGGCTCCCGGCGGACTGTCGCGTGACCCTTGCAGACAAGAACATCCCTGCGACCGAATTGCCAACTCGCGTTGCGGCATTCCTGGGAGGCCAGCCTCCCGAGAAGCGTGTGCTATTCCTGGCGGCTGATGATCGTCTGAACTACGAGGGAGTTTTACGAATCCTCGATCTGGCGAAATCGGGTGTCGAGGATTTGAAAATCGAATTTGTTACTACCCATTGAGGTGGTTGCTTGGTGACTAGCATGGAAAACGCAAGGAGCATGTCGAGAACATCCGGGGCGCCGTCGAGACGCAGCATGATGACGAGCCTCGCGTTCCATGTCATCGTGCTGGCCTTGCTGATGCTCGTGCCGGCGAAAGAACTGCTTCGCAGCGAGCCCTCGAACAGACAGGTCGACATCGTGTTCTATCGTCCGCCGAGTATTGAGGTCTCAACGCCGGTGGCTAAGATTCCGCTGCCAAAAGGCATGACTGCGGCCGGAGCTCCCGCGGGATCGCCTGCGCCCGCGCTTCACCCGAAACTCAACGCTCCTCCGGGACCCGATGGCCCCGGAAACCCTGAACTTCCGCCAGGTCCAGAGAAGGGCTTTACGGTTGAAGAACAGCGACAGCAGAAAGTGGGCAATGCCGGCATTCTGGCATTCAAGGACAAACTCGCGAGTCTGAGACAAGACAAGGTGGCGCCGCTCCTCGGAGCCGAAGCGCGTTATGGCGCAGCCGATGATGTAGGCAGGTCATCTTCACCTTCTGCGTTAGCGACCAATTCGCCTGGATCCAGCGGTGGTATCAACGTTGCCTCCTTGAATCGTCGTGTAGGAGGCGGTGGTGGTGGCGGTGGTGGTGGCGGCACCGGTCGTGGCGGATCCGGAGGAGGCAATGGTACGGGCCGTGGAGGCTGGGGCGGAGGCGATGGCACCGGAGGTGGTGGCCGGGTCAGCAGCCCAATCGCGTCAATCTCGGGCGGAGATCGTCCCAAGGCACGCAGTGGGCACGGACTTTCTCGCACCGACGAAGAAATCCAGATCGTGTTCGATCGCCACAAGGCGTCGTTCTACCGTCTGTACAACCGCGAACTGCGCAACAACCCCAGCTTGAAGGGCCAGATGATCCTGCGCCTCACCATCGAGCCGGACGGCAGCGTCTCTATGTGCGCTCTGCAATCCACGGATATGGATGCACCCGCGCTTGCAGACAAGGTTGTGGACCGCGTCAAGACAATCAACTTCGGCGCAAAGGAAGGCGTGCAGGCTGTGACGATCTCTTACCCGATCGACTTCCTGCCTGCCGGTTGATGACACGCAAGAGAGGTTATGGAATTGCGAAACTAACGTGATCTGATCAGTTGTTTCTTGTTGCGATTCTGAAAAAGGCAAAGCCATTCGAAAGATGGCCACGCAAAGTCACCGGTCTAACGGGCCAAGTGCCCTACGACGGCGGGACCGCCGGAATCCAGTCCACAACGTGGACTGCCCCGGTCCCTCCGTCAGCGAATTCGCCTGGTATTGGGAACGGAGGGCGTACATGAGTTCTGGCGACACAAACAATGTGAAGGTGGGCTTCGGCCGGATCGCCATCCTGCTGTTCGCCTTCGCAATGTCGCTGCTAAGCGCTACCGTGGCGCGGGCGGATGATTGCGTTAAGGATCGCGGCGGGATCATCGACGGGTTTGTCAATCCTGTTCCTCCGTCCCAGATTCAAATAGACGGCAACTGCACGATCAGAAACTTCCCTGCTTCCAACCCGCTAACCAGCAATATCAGCTTCTATACGCAACCGGGCCAGAATACTGACCGTTGGCTCATCATCTTCGATAACGTCGTCCACACCGGGCAGATGTCGTGCAACGCCGTTCAGGGTCACAAGATCTGGTTCACGAACGGCTCGTCGAGCAGCATCCATGAGAGCTGCCAGAACCTTCTCATTCCTGTCGAGAAAATCGATAAGCTGAACCCCGGACCCACCGCGACCATTGGTGTCCCCTTCACGTATACGCTGAGGATCCCCGTTTTATTCGATCCGGCCACTGGCAACGTCATCAACAACAGCGGGTCGCCCAACGACCTGCACGGCATCACGGTCACGGACGACCTGAACGCGACCGGCGTGGACCTCACTTATGTGAGCCACACGGTTACCTGGGTCGACGACGGGACAGCGGTTCCACACACCTTTACGAATGTCGGCGGTGTGCTCACGTTTGACAACTTCCCAATCGTCCCGGCTGGTCGGCAGTTTGCCATCAAAGTCACTGTCGTCCTCAACGACACGCCAACAAACGTCGTCGGAAAGACGTTTATTAACACCGCCAAGTGGGATTTCGGACGTTTGATCGATGGGGTGTTCTACGAGCCTCTGCCCGGCGAATGGGGTGTCACCCCACCCATGACCATCGCCGCGCCGCAACTCGTGGTCACGAAGTCAGGACCGGCCACGATGAATTTGGGCCAGTGGGGCGACTTCGCCATTGACGTACAAAACACCGGTCTCACCATCGCCTGGAACGCCACTATTCGCGACATCCTGCCGGACGGCACCACCGGTGGCATGTGCGCTGTGGCGCCTGAGATCGTTAGCGCTCGTGTTTTCGCCGCAGACGGCGTAACCGCTGTACCCGGAAAAGGCGCTCTCAACCAGGGCAGCGATTATCAGCTTAGTTTCAGTCCCGCACCCGCATGTCGGTTGGACATCACCACACTTACGGCTGCCGCTTCGATCGGCCCAAACGAGCGACTGATCATTCGGTATCGGACTCGACTCGACAGCGATACCCAGAATAACGTCGCTTTGACCAACGTTGCCGGAGCCATTCAATGGTTCAATGGCGATAACGGCAATCCCGACCGCGTATCCTACGTTCGGACCTTAACCGACGGCACGGTTGGCACTCTGGACTTCCAGGACGCTCACACCGTAAACGTCTCGCTCACCGGATATTTCTTTGAAAAAACGGTCGCGGACGTGACGACCAGCGTCAATCCCGCTGCAACCGCCGCTCCGGGCGACACGCTGCGTTACACCCTTCGTTTCCGAACTACCAATCAGCCGCTGAGTAATTTCAGCATCCACGACGAAATGGACGCGCTCAACTCGCTGCCGACTTTTGTGCCCGGCAGCTTGACGCTCGTCGCCTATCCTGCCGGCGCCAACATCACCGGCACCAGCGGCACGGGGGGAGTAAAAGGCACCGGCGTCCTGGATATCCGCAACTTGAACCTGCCCGCCAACAGCGAGGCAGTCATTCAGCTCGATATCAAACTCGGATCGGCACTCGCCAACAGGACGGTTGTAACCAATCAGGCTGCACTCCACCTGGCTGATAACACGGTATTCGCCTTGAGCGATGATCCTAACGTCAATGGCACGGCAAACCCAGACGTCACGGGCGACGAAGATCCCACGAGAATCACGATCGCGTCTTCGGCTCTGTTTTTGGTGAAGAAGACCTCCACTGACCTGACGAGCGATCCGAACGTGCTGCTTGCCGGTGAAACCCTGCACTACACCATCACCGTGAAGAATATCGGCAACGCGAACGCCACAAACGTGGTGTTGCGAGACCTGGTTCCGGCGAGCACAACCTATGTGGCAGGCAGTACCACGCTGAACGGAGTGGCTGTTTCGGATTCCGGTGGCCTTTCGCCACTCGTGAATGGAATGAAGATCAACTCGCCGGCCGATGCCACTCCGGGGTCCATGCCCGCTGATCCGTCGACCAGCCAGGCTAATGTCGCAACGATCACATTTAACGTCGTCGTGAATGCGAACGTGGTCAACGGCACTGTGATCTCGAACCAGGGCTTTGTCACAGCGGTTGACAACGCAATCGTGGACTTCCCTTCCGACGACCCGGACACTCCCATTGCTAACGACCCGACACGCGACATCGTCGGTAATCTGCCTCTCCTCTACGCAGAAAAGCGCGTGACTCTCGTCATCGATAACGGTTCCCCGGGTATCGTGGATCCGGGCGATGTACTGCGCTACACGATCACCGTCCAAAACTCTGCGGCGATTCCGGCTACAGGCGTTGTCCTTCGCGACGCCGTTCCGGCGAATACTACCTACGTTGCGAATTCAACATTGCTCAATGCACTGCCCGTTCGTCAGCCGGATGGCGGTGTTTCCCCGCTCGCCTCAGGCATCGACATCAGTTCCTCGAATTTAACGCCGCCTCTGCCAGGTCCGAGTGCCGGAACCATCTCGCCCGGACAAAAAGCAGTTCTCCAGTTCGATCTCCGCGTCAACGACGGTACGCCTGCAGGAACGGTAATCAGCAACCAGGCTGTGGTCGATAGCGTTGAAGTGCCCGATCTCTTAACCGATGGCGACGGGAATCCGGCGACGGGTCCCGAGCCAACCGTCGTGGTCGTAGGTGCTGGACAACAGCTTTCCATTACGAAACAGGTTGCCGTGGTTGGCGGCGGTGCTGCGCTTCCGGGTGCACAGCTTGAATACGTCGTACGGGTGACGAACATTGCCGCGGTACCCGCCGTCAACGTAGTGATTACCGACGATCT
The DNA here is from genome assembly GCA_035561515.1 of Terriglobales bacterium. Taxonomy (NCBI): domain Bacteria; kingdom Pseudomonadati; phylum Acidobacteriota; class Terriglobia; order Terriglobales; species Terriglobales bacterium. The sequence continues at coordinate 21,116 of DATMXP010000020.1, forward strand.
CAATGCATCGCAGCCCGGCCAGCTTACTTACGTGAACGGGTCGGCGACACTGAATGGAGCTACTGCTGGAGTTTCGTTCTCCGGATCAACCATTACGGCTGACTATGGCTCGGCCACTGGTCCACTCGCTCCCGGGGAAACAGCGGTGCTCAGGTTCCGTGCCACTCTTGCGAGTGGAGCGGTGGAAGGAGCAGTTGTCACGAACACGGGCGTCGTCACCTGGAACACCCCGGCGATGACCGCCAGTGCCAGTGCAACATTTGTCGTCGGTGGGATTCCCGGCTTCGCTGCTCTGAATGGCTCCGCATGGCGCGATTCTAACTTCGACAAGATCCACGATTCCGGTGAGCGCGCGCTTGCTGGTTGGTCAGTAGACCTGTACCGCGACGGCCGACTGCTGCACACGGCAGTAACGGAAGCAGACGGCTCCTATCGAATCGTCGGAATTGAACCAAATGATGGCGCGAGCAGTCGCTACGAGTTGCGCTTCCGCGCCCCTGGCGCCGGATCGAACTCCGCAGCACTGGGCGTACCTACTTCGCCCTTCACGAACGCACCGCAGCGGATCAGCAACATCGTGGTTTCATCCGGCGCCAATTTGCAGGGCTTAAACCTGCCAATTACTCCGAATGGAGTCGTGTACAACTCGATGTCGCGCACGCCAATCGCCGGTGTAATTCTCACCTTGCGGAATGCTGGTAGTGGCGCGTCCTTGCCTGCTGCCTGTTTCGATGATGTCGCTCAGCAGGGGCAGCTTACGCTGGCGGACGGTTTCTACAAGTTCGACGTCAACTTCAGCGATCCGGCCTGCCCCAGCGGTGGAAACTACCTCATCGAGATTACGGCGCCTGCTGGATCCACTTTTGTAAGAGGCTATTCGCAAATCATTCCGCCGAAATCTGACGCAACGACTGCGGCGTTCTCCGTGCCGGCCTGCCTGGGCAGTGCGGATGACACAATTCCTGTCACTTCTCTCTTCTGCGAAGTGCAGCCTTCCGACTCGGCCCCGAGTGCAGCGGTTGCGCCTCGTAGTGCCGGGACGGTCTACCACGTTAACGTGAAGCTGGACGGCAGCCAGATGCCCGGCACAAGCCAGATCTTCAACAACCACATACCGCTTGACCCGCAACTCACTGGGTCACTCGCACTCTCGAAGACCACACCCCTGCTCAACGTGAACCGTGGGCAGATGGTCCCATACACGATTACGTTGAATAACGTTGCCGGAATGACGCTCACGGATGTGAGCATCGTGGACCGTTTGCCCGCGGGTTTTACTTACGTTGAAGGCTCTGCTGTTCTCGATGGCGTACCAACGCAACCTTCGGTCGCGGGCCGCACGCTTAGTTGGAGCGGGGTAACGGTTGCAGCAACCCAGGTCCGAACGGTGAAGCTGTTGCTGGCCGTGGGTGCCGGTGTATCGGAAGGCGAATACGTGAATCGCGCGCAGGCGTTGAACGTCCTGACTGGCAATGCCATGTCGGGCGAAGCGACCGCCACTGTGCGTGTCGTGCCGGATCCTACATTTGATTGCACCGACGTGATCGGCAAGGTTTTCAACGACGTCAATCGCAATGGTGTGCAGGACAACGGAGAAGAAGGCTTGCCCGCTGTTCGTGTCGTTACGGCTCGCGGTCTGCAGGCGACTACCGATCGTTACGGCCGCTACCACATCACCTGTGCACTTACACCAGATGAGTACCGCGGCAGCAACTTTGTGCTCAAGCTGGACGACCGGACACTCCCGAGCGGATTCCGTATGTCGAGTGACCCGGTGCAGATTAAACACGCCACTCGCGGCAAAATCTTGAAGTTCAACTTCGCTGCGTCGCTCCATCGCGTGGTCGGTATCGACCTCTCTGACGCGGTGTTTGAGCCGGGCAAAACCGAAATTCGCGCTCAATGGCGTCCTCGACTGGACCTGCTTCTCGGTGAACTTCGCAAGTCGCCTTCGGTGCTTCGCTTGTCCTACATCGCGGATATCGAAGATGAGGCCCTTGTGGGACAGCGAGTGGAAGCGATCAAGCGCCAGTTGACCGGCGCCTGGGATTCGACGAGCAAGAGCTACGTACTCACGATCGAGCCGGAAGTCTTCTGGCGTCGGGGTGCTCCACCTAGGAAGCCCGAAATGCGTGCGCCGGAGAGCAGGTGAACACAATGACCAAGTCCCATCATCTATCGCTGATCGTCGGATTCCTGATGATGACCGCCTCTTTGGGCGCCGGTCAGGTCACCATGCTGAAGCCGGGCCAGCCGGTCGAGCGGCATCTCTCTCCAGACCAGACGCCCCGGGAGTGGTCTCAGGCCCCAAGTCCAACGGCTGACCTCAAGCGGATCAAGGTGTGTCGCGTGGAAACTGTCTGCAAGATGCAGTTCCGCGAAGGCCAAACACCACGTACGCGAGTCCGGAACCTGGTCGTGCCCCTGCGTTACGAGAACGAGAACATTTCTCTTCCCGACAATTTTACTAAGCAACTCCGCCATGCGCTCGACAACCTGAAGGATAAAAAGGGTGTCACCGCTCGTTTTATCGGCTACACCGACGACAAGCCCCTGACCGGCCGCGACGAGCAGACGTACGGAGACCATCTTTCGTTGTCCAAGGCAAGGGCGTACCGTGTTGCACTCGCTGCTCAGGAGACCCTGGGACTGTCTTCCTCGGCGGTCGAAAGCGAGGGTCGCGGTGCATCACAACCCATCGCTTCCAACGACACCCCGCAGGGACGCGCGCTGAACCGGCGCGTTGAGGTGGAATTCTGGTACGACGATCCTCTTCAGAACTTGCCGGAAGAGCCACAACTCTGTCCGGGCGATGGCACCGAGGAAATGTCGACCAAGATTTACGATCCGCCGTGGGGCAGCCTCCCGACGCTTAAGCTTGAGAACGGCCAGCCGATCATTCCGCCCGGATACGCGGCCGAACTTCATCGCGCCCTGGCTGATGTTGCAGAACGGAAGAATGCCCGGTTGCGGTTCATCGGCTACACGAAAGACGAACGACTGGATCGTCGCACAGCCTCCGTGTACGGCGACGACATAGGTCTTTCCGCGGCACGCGCGCGCCGCACCATGGAAACTGTAATGCAGGATCCCGCGCTATCGGGGGCTCGCGCCGAGCACGAGGGTCGTGGCTACGTTCAATCGGACGACGTCGTGAATATCGGCTTCACGCAGGGCGAAGATTCATTCGTCAGAGTACAGGTCGTCTATGACGAACCGCTTGCGCTGGACGATCATGAGGGCGTCGATGTAAACCGCCTGACTCGTGAGATCAGTCCCAAGAGCCCTTATGAACTCAACGTGATGCACATTACCGTCGATGGCAAACCCATTGACGATCCCGGCCGCAGTTCGTCCGACATTCAGCGTTGTACCGACGTGGCGCTCGACAAAGCCAATATCCAGCTTCGTTACGACAATCTTGAGTCACGGCCGCGACTCGGTGTCGCAGCGCATCCGGTCGCGCTCGCGGTAGCCGACATCGACGGCTCCCCTGCTGCTTCCACGGTTTATTTCCGGATGTACACCAACTACGCAGCGTTCATAAGGCGGGCCGAAATTCGAATCTTCGAGCAAGACCAGTCACTTCAGGCGAAACCGGTCGAGGTCATCGATATCGACGATACCGGCTTTGCAAAGTGGCGCGCGTCGGCAGAAATTCTCGCCGGCCCCGCACGTGAACTGAAGTATCTGTTGCGCGCTTATGATGCAAAGGGAAACTTTGATGAAACCAGCGCACGGCCACTGCTGATTTACCGTGAGTCGTCGCCTGCAAAACTCCTTGCGTCCGACGGACCTCCGCCCGTCGAGTTACTGGCGGCCTACGGCGATAACGATCTCGTCCGCCACCAGATACCTCTCGGCAGCGGCACCGTAGACGTTCAGGGTACTGGGGTACCTGCCGGGCATACCGTGTGGGTAGCTGGCCGCCCCGTCCCGGTCGACGGCAAGGGCAGCTTCATCGCCGAGGAGATCCTTCCTTCAGGAACACATACGGTGGAAGTGGCAGTGCTCGACGATGCGGGTAACGGCTCGCTCTATCTTCGTGACTTGGAGTTCAAGCGCAAAGATCTGTTCTATCTGGGTGTCGCCGACATCACGCTATCCGACAATCGGGGCAACGGCGCAATTGGGCAGTTCCAGGGTGACAATCCTCGCCAACCCTACGACTCTTCTTTCGGCGGCCGCCTGGCGTTCTTCGTAAACGGCAAGGTCACGGAGCATTGGAAGATGACCGCAAGCGCCGACACTCGGGAAGGCCCGATCAAGGATTTGTTCAGCAATTTCCTAGACAAGTCGCCCGAGTCACTGTTTCGACGCATCGATCCCGATTACTACTATCCGACCTTCGGCGACGATGGCGTCGTTAGAGAAATGGCGCCAACGCTTGGCAAGTTCTACATGAAAGCGAGTCATGGTCAGAACTACGGAATGTGGGGCAACTTCAAGGTCGGTTATACGGGCAACGAACTTGCTCACGTAGATCGCGGGCTTTACGGTGCCAACGCACACTTCGGTTCGGAAGTCACAACGAAGTTTGGCGAGCAGCGGATCGGTATCGACGGGTTTGCTGGTGCTCCTGGAACCATGCCAAGTTATGAGGAATTCCGCGGAACCGGAGGGTCGCTCTACTTTCTACGTCACCAGGACATCCTCACGGGGTCGGAGCGGGTGCGAGTTGAAATCCGCGACAAGGCTTCAGGCATTGTTACCGGTGTGGTTAACCTTCGGGAGAACATCGACTACGACTTCGACTACTTGCAGGGTCGCGTGATGCTTTCGCAACCACTGTCATCAACTGCCGATGACAACCTGCTCGTTCGTAGTACGGGTTTGAGTGGCGACGAAGCCTATCTCGTCGTCCGGTATGAATACACACCCGGTTTCGACAGTCTGGATGCGGTTGCTACCGGCGGCCAGGGCCATTTCTGGGTCAATGACCACCTGCGACTCGGTCTTACCGCGAACTCCAATCAGGGCGATGCTGACAGCAGCCTTGGGGCTGCGGATCTGACACTCCGTATGAGCACCGACACCTGGTTCAAGATGCAAACAGGCCGAAGCCAGGGTCTGCTTTCCAGCCAGTTGCGTTCCGACGATGGTGGATTTGGGTTCCGTGGCTACAACGACCTTTCCTTCGCCGACACAAATGCCATGGCCTATCGTGCAGACATTAGCGTCGGCATCGGCGATCTGCTAAAAGGCCGTAGGGGGCGGCTTACCTTCTATATGCAGAATCTTGGTGCCGGATACTCGGCTCCGGGCCAGGCAACTATCAAGGACACTGAGTATTTCGGCGGCACTTTCCGGATGCCCGTAACCAAGCGCCTGACTCTAGCGGCGAAGGGTGATCAGCGGACCGAAGATTTAGGACTCGAAACCCGGGCTATTGAGCTCAACGCTGTTTCTAAGCTGACCGACAGGTGGAGCGTCAGTGGTGGAATGCGTAACGATTTGCGCAGAGACCTCTCTTTGATCATCCCACTTACGCAGGAGCAGGGCGAGCGCACGGATGCGGTCGTACAGGTCGCCTTTGATCACAGCGCCTTGTGGCGTGCCTATGGCTTCGTTCAGAACACGATTGCCTCAACCGGCGCGCGTCAGGACAACGGACGCATCGGCGTGGGTGGCTCATATCGTCCGGCAGAACGTTTCAAGATTGACGCTGAAGTTTCTGACGGCGACCTTGGGTTCGGCGGCAGAATCGGCACGAACTATCTCTACTCCGAGCGCACCAACCTCTACCTTAATTACGCGTTAGAGAATGAGCGTACCGACAACGGCCGGGAAGTCCGTCGCGGTAACTTGGTCTCGGGCGCGAAGCGTAGGCTCTCGGATACGTCCAGCGTCTACATGGAAGAGCGCTACCAAGACCACGGCTCGCTAGCCGGCCTAACCCACGCCACGGGTATCAACCTCGTTGCGGGAGAACGCTGGAATTTCGGAGCGAATACCGAAGTCGGCAGGTTACGCGACTCCATCAGCGGTGCCGAAACCAATCGCAAGGCTACGGGAGTTCGCCTTGGCTTTGGCCAGGACACACTGCAATTCTCAAGCGCGATTGAGTACCGCCGCGACAATGCCGAGCAACTCGACCTCACTCATACCCAAAGAATCGCATGGCTGTTCCGGAATAACTTCAAGTTCGCCGTGACTCCGGACTGGCGCATCCTCGGAAAGCTGAACCACTCTCTCAGCAACAGTTCCCTCGGCGAGTATTACGATGGCGGGTACACCGAGGCGGTGGTAGGGTACGCGTATCGTCCGGTCCGGAATGACCGGTTAAGTGCCCTCGTAAAATACACGTACTTCTACAACATCCCGAGTTCTGATCAACTGACGCTTCAGAACGTGTTAGCCGACTACATCCAGAAGAGTCACGTTGCGGCTCTGGATCTTACCTTCGATGTCACCGCGAACTGGTCCGTAGGGGGCAAGTACGCCTACCGCGTGGGACAGGTGAGCCTTGACCGCAACCAGCGGAACTTCTTCGACAGCGCCGCCCAGCTCTCCGTTTTGCGCGTGGACTGGCGTTTCCGCAAGAACTGGGAAAGCATGGCCGAGGTACGGATGCTCGGTCTGCCTGACGTCAACCAACGCCGCCGCGGTGCGCTGGCCGCCGTGTATCGATATTTTGGCAAGACCATGAAGATCGGCGCCGGTTACAACTTCACCGATTTCTCTGACGACCTCACCGACATGAAATACGACCACAAGGGCGTGTTCCTCAACTTCGTGGGGACGAAGTAGCCGCCCGTATCCGACGATGGGCTCGATGAAAGAGTTTTCTTTGTTTCCTCCTTCTCTCAGTTGAAGTTCTTGCGCCTGAGAGTCCACTCGGAATCGGAACACAGTCCGCACTTCTCGCCCGTGAACACGGCGGCGGCCTTCTTGTCGTGTTTCAGTTGCCAATTGAGCCACGCAACCATCACGTCGGCGAATTTGCCCCCGTGCGGCTGAATGCTGGTTCCACCATGGCCGACGTTGATGTCGGCGCGGAAAAGCGGTATGTGGTTAATATCGGTGTAGTCCAGATCGGCGTTGTTGTAGGCAATGTCGGTAGGGCCGCCAATGATGTAAATCACCGGCGTGTGCAGCTTCTTCAGCGATTCGGTCTTTGCAGCCGGAAGAGTGATGCTGGGCGGAAGCTTGCTCGTGTCGCGAATGATGCCGGTGTTCAGCAGCAGCGCTGTCTTTACGCGCGGGTCGGCTGCGGCCTCGATTGCTTGAAGTCCACCGCAAGAGGTTCCCGATACACCAATCTCGTCTGTGGCGATCTTGTTCTTGTAGGGGCTTCCGGACGTCGAGTTTTGTTTGATGGCCCAATCAATGGCTTCATTGAGTTGACTGGATTTGGTTGGTTTGCGAGTAATCGGATTCATAGGAGGAGGCTCTCCCGCCGGCGGACCGGGTTTCTCGCCCTTCGCTTGTGCTTCCCGCATTTTGGCGAGTAAGGTCGTGAAGTTTGGATCGATCGGGCCTATCGCAACGACGAGATAACCGTGCGAAGCGATCTCCGACAGATATGGCTCGGTGGAATTGCCTGCATTCAAGCAAGCGCCATTTCCCCAAGCGAGAATCGGAAGCTTCTCTTTGACTGCAGAGACGTTTTCAGGATGGTAGACGGTGAAACCAGGAAGAGAATGGTCCTCTTCCATAACCACCTTGTAGGGTCCGGTAGTGTCGTGCGTGGTTTGGGCGTTGACGATGATGGCAGAAGCAGTAATAAGGATGACCGCAGCAGCACAGGCCCTTAGTCCTTTGTACATGACTTTCCTCTCTCCCTTACTGGGCGGCTGAAGATTGTGCGAGCCTCTAGTCGCGAACTATCGAAATAGTCTCGGCGCAAAATCGGCAAGATACTTCCGCCAGACGGTCCAATTGTGGGAGCCCCCGGTTTCTACCCAGACATGCTTGATTCCGGCTTTCTCAAATTCTTCGTGTGTCTGCTTTACAGGTTTGAGGAGGAAGTCCTCGCTCCCAATCCCAATCCAAATCAGTTTGTAGAGTTTGTTCACCTTGGCCGCGTCTGACAGGGCTCCGTCATAATCCGTCTTTGTGTTGGTTACGGCGATTGCCGGACTGAACGCACCAAGATACGCAAACAGCTCGGGATGATTGAATCCGATACGAAACGCTTCGCCGCCACCCATGGACAGTCCCGCAAGCGCCCGGTTGTCCCGGTTCGGGATCGTACGGAAAGTCGCGTCGATGAACGGTATCAGGTCCTTAGAAACGATTCTGTCAAACGCCTCGTACTTCATTTCCATGATTCCGAGTGGCCGAGAAGGAGATGTTGCTCCGGGGGCCGGCTTCGGTGGTGGGCCAATCTGGAGCGGAGCCCCGGTCATCCCGTCTTCGTTGACGATGATCATGGGCTTCGCTTTGTCGGCAGCGATCAGGTTGTCGAGGATGAAGTTCTCACGCCCCTGGAGGCTCCAACCTGCTTCGTCTTCCCCATGCCCATGCTGGAGATATAGGACGGGATAACGCGTTTTAGTTCCATCGTAGCCCGGCGGCGTGTACACAAAAATCCTTCTGTACTCGCCGGTCGAGTTGGATTTGTACCACAGCATTCGTACCTGTCCGTGCGGCACATCTTTAATGGCAACAAAGTCCGATTCCGGCCCGGGAACTTCCAGGATGTTGGTCTCTTTATTCGCGGCAATCGCGGTCTTGCTCCCTGGGTCGATGGACGTGAAACCGTCGACAGAAACGCCGTAATAATAGAGCCCAGGTGTGAGTGGCTTCGTCGTGAGTTCCCAGTAGCCGTTGTCCCCCTTAGTCATGTCAACCGGCTGGAAGCTCAGGAGCAGTTTCACTTTCTCGGCTTGCTCGGCCTTTATGCGGAAGGTGACGCTCATGTCGCTATTGATGCGTGGATATTCCGCTCCCCGAACGTTAGTGGGCGCTGGGCCCGGCTTGAATGCCTGTGCAAAGCAGGTGCTGCAGATGGTCAGTATGAAAAGAACGCGTAGGATCTTCAATCTAATCTCCTCCTGAACATGGGCCGGCGAAACTTCAGTAAGCTGACAGAGGCACTCGACCGTACCACGTACCCTGAAATCCAGAACGGTTGTCGCCCCACACGGCATGCAGATATTGCGTATCGACTTCGACGGTCGAAAGATCGTCGCCGAAGAGGAAGTTCCCTCTTTCTGTGATGTAGTCCGGCGATACTGCATGGCTGACCCGCACCGTTTTGAAAGTGTGGTCGCCATCGCGAGACGCCGCCGACCACAGGTCGAAACTCCTGTCTTCGCGCATGGCTTTCCAAATAAGCCCGAGGTCGCCTTTCGGCGAGTACTTCATTGAACGGTGGCCGAAATGTATACCCTGCGCCACTTCGGCAGCAACGACCGGCGCAAGCCAGGTTTTGCCGCCATCTTCCGTGAGAGTGATCATGATTTTCTTTCCAGCTGTGCGGGCGATCGCATAACGACCTTCTTTTGAAGGATCGGCAGAAATCATTACTCCCGCGAATGCCATGAAGGGAGAATCGTTCCTGGTCAACTCAGCCGGTAGCGGCGGCACAACAGAGTAATGAAATGTTTTTCCATCATCTGTACTCGTGCCGAAGATGGTGCATGGACAGGTTGCATTGGCGATGGCAGGCACTTTGGTCGCGGTATAAGCAACAACCAGTTTTCCGTGCGCTGCACTGAATATTTGGCCGAATCCCGAGCCTGGATACTCGTCGCTGTCGATCGGATACATGGGAATATCCCAGGTCCGGCCTTTGTCGTGCGACGCCCGCAAAAACGTACGGAATCGAACGTTTGACGGGCGGCCATTCGGATCCGTGGAAGCTGGACCCTTAGCCGAAGCGTCGGTCAATACGGCGCCGCTGCCGCTAATGTAGATCGTTCCAGTCGTTGCGTCGGCGACGAAGAATGGGCGATCCCAGGGCGAAGCGCCCTGAAATACAGGATGAACGCTTGGAGGATAGAGCTGTGGCGAGTTCGCCGGATGAACCCACACCGGATCACTCCAGGTCTTGCCCTTATCTGTTGACCAGGCGATGGCCGAACCGCCGTGATATACGTTCGCTTCACCGTTCGGTGAATGCCCCGACTCGTAGTCTGCGGCTCCGAGATTCAAGTACGCCAGACAGCCCATGTAAAGCGTTCCGTCCGGTCCGGCGCCAGAGAAAGAATCGCTACACCGATTCTTTTTGAAGAACTTGCGGAAGTTGTCTTCGCTGAAGCTCCAGGTTTTTCCGCCATCCTGCGTAACCGCGATATCGGTGCGAGAACCATCGGGAACGGAAAGTTCCTTGATGCGCAGTTCAGTGGCGGCTGGATTAATTTTCGGCGGACCGCCTGGATTAAACCGTTGAATTGGCACTTCGCCGGTAGGCAAACGATTCAACGTGGCCATCGCTGCCACGATGATGTTGTTTGGATCCTTCGGATTGACAAAGATGATAGGTTCGCCGGCACCGCGGTTTACATCTCCGAGCAGCAGATACTCGTCCGAAACGGGGGCAGCCGCCTTCGTCTCGCTTTGTGAGTACAGGAGAGTGGTTGAGGTGAAGCACACCGCTGCCAACGTCATTGCCGAAAATAAAGTGCGAATCTGCATAGCTCCCCTTTTTTGCTTTCGTTCCGATGCCTGATTTGGCTTTTGTTGTCTCTCACATCCGGAACCAGTCCAGATTAAACGCGTCCGCCATGGCTTGATTTCCAGCGTCGTTCGGATGAATGTGATCGCCCGGGTTGAACTCCTCTTTTAGCCGAACGGGGCGTTTGGGGTCTTTTGTAATCGCATCAAAATCCACGACCGCATCGAAGTTACCCTTTTCTCGGATCCATTGATTCACGGCTTGGCGAACCTGCTCGCCTCGTTCTGTATAGGTCGGAACTCCTTCTTGCGGCATGATCGTGGCGCCAATCACCTTTATATTGTGCAAGTGGCAGCGGTCGATGATCTGACGGTAACCCCAAATGAGTTGCTCGGCAGTCAGCGCCTCCGGGCCATCGCTTCTACCCCAAAGGTTGATGTCGTTGATTCCCTCAAGAAGGATTACCCATTTCACGCCGGGACGGCTTAACACGTCTCGATCAATCCGGGCGAGAGCACTCAAGCCTGCGCCGTCGCGAAGCACCTGGTTGCCGGATATTCCCTGGTTGACTACGGCGATGTTCCGCGTTCGCTTGTTCGCACTCAATCGCTTCGCGAGCAGAAACGGCCAGGCGCGGTCGGCGTCCCGAGTAGTTCCGTACCCATCGGTAATGGAATCACCCAATGCAACAACGGTGTAGGCGTCCGGTGGTGCGACCACGTCCACGCCCGAAAGCCACACATAAGCGAACATCGTGGAAGCGTTGGGCATGGAGACCGATCCCGTGACATCGCCTTTCGCGATGTAGGCGGTATGCAAGCCGAGCATGTGATTCGTCGGAGCACCTGTGTCATGTGGCAAATACAGCGACACGGCAAACTCACTCAGCGCCGGCAGGTCGAGATCCACGGGATCGCTTACAACGAGTACTCCGGGCGGGATCGTGAATGACTTGCTTCCGCCGAATGTCAGCATTCGATCTGTTCCTTGAACGATCTCGCCGCCGCCTTTGTGGATCGCAATGTGTGCGGCCCCGACTTGGAGCGGTTCAGCATTCAGCATGTTCGATAGCTCAACCCGAACCCGACGACCACCAACGGTGGTACGAGCGAGCATACGCACAGTTTCATCTTCAAACTTTTGCGGCAGATTCGATGCCATTGGGCCGCTTCGCGGCGGTGGTGGAGTGTGAGGACGTTCTGCTTTCGCATCCGGCGATGAAGTTCCGGGAGGAGGAACGGTCGAGGTCTTCTCCGACGTCTGAGGTCGTGGCATATTCGGCGGCATGCGAAAAACCATGGGCGTCAATAACTGCGAGGTAGCCCAGGTCGCGATCCAGTGATCGCCCGAACTATTTTGCTTTGGCTTGTCTGCCGATACAGCAAACAACGAGGTACAAACGATCGCGACCGCTATGATCGAGGTCCACAGTTTTCTACGCACTTTCAGTTCCTCCCACTAGCGCCCTCGCGGTGAAACCGTGCCGATGGAATTACTTTGCTCGAAACAGCATGGGAGCTGTGTAGTTGAGATCATTGCGCCACACGCTGAAGACGTGGGCACCAGGGTAGGTCTTCCAAACCGCATTGACGCCCTTCTCCTTGAAGAGCTTGACCAGACGCTGTCCGGGTTCATGCATCGCGGTCTCTTTTTCTCCAGCACCGAGAAACAACAAATGCAAATTCTTCTTCGTCTGCTGGGGATTGGCCAACAACTCCTTCCAGGGAGACTGTTCTTCAATCGTCCCCGCCGTTTGCGGCCCGATGCCACCGAATCCGCCACTGTAAGCGAGTACATAGTGGAAGAGTTCCGGATGCTTAAGCCCGATTTGTACGCTTTGGAAGGCGCCCATAGACAGGCCGCCAATGGCCCGATGATCCGCGTCGGTGTAAACGCGGAAGTCCCTCTCGATCATCGGGATGACCTGATGCAGAAGTTCGTCGGTGAAGAACGTGAAGTTCAGCATTCCGGTCCACCCTTGATTTTCTCCTGGCTGCACTACCTCTTTGTAAGGACCGACCGAACCGCTCTGTCGCGCGTGGCCGTGAGGCATTACAACAATCATCGGCACGGCTTTGCCCTCAGCGATTAGGTTGTCGAGAATGATGTTCGCGCGTCCGTTCAACACCCATCCCATTTGGGTTTCACCATTGCCGTGCAGCAGGTAGTACACCGGATACTTCTTGTTCGATTTGTCGTAGTCGGGCGGCGTGTAAACCCACATGTAGCGGTTTACACCCATCGCCTGCGATTCGTATAAAACCATCCGCACTTGTCCGTGAGGGACCGGACGCGCATCGTAGAAGGCCGGTGAATCGCCCGGAACTTCGACCAAACTCGATGTATTCGCCAGACCAGCAGCGCGCGGCATGAAGCTGATATTAGACGGATCGGGCAGGTCGACACCTTCGATGCGGAAGTTGTAGATCCAGATCTCGGGCGAAATGGGGCCGATGGTTATGCTCCAGACGCCTTCGTTGTCTTTCGTCATCGGCTGCGGAGGCTGGCCCTGCAATACCTCTCCCGTGAGTTCAACTTGTTTTACGTCCGGAGCGCGCAGGCGAAAAGTGACCGTACGGTCAGGATGAACCTCGGGCGACTTCACGGGTGGAATAAATGGAAACCGAGTGGGCGGTGTCGCCGCAGCTCGAGGCGAACTGGCTGTTGTAGCGGCATTATTCTGTGCACCCAGTGACGAAGACAACAAAATCAAGAAGGCTGCGAAACTAACGAAGATGAGGGTCAACTTTTTCATGTCGTCGCTCCAGGAGCTTGGTCAATGTTCGCCTGCCCGGCTTCCAGTTCATCAGAAGCGAAGCGGGGCTATCGACCCGATGCCGGTGTCTGGGCAGTTCGTCGCGAAGCGAAGTATTCGTCCAGAACCTTCAATCCGTTTTCGTTAACCAATGGACCTGCCTTAGTTTTGGCTGCCTCAATGTGCAAGATCTGTGGTTTTGCGTTCTCGTAGGTGGGCCATGTGGGCAGTCCGGTACCGTTGGGATCGCCTGTCTTCACGAAGTTTGCCCAGTAGGTGCGCATCATCTCCGACAGAGCTTCGTCCTTTGCAGTTGGAGCAGGACGACCGTGTTCGGTAAGCTGCCTGAAAACGTAGGGGAGTTCTGCAGCGTGTCGGGCACCGTGAACAGCTGGATCTGATCCCGCGGGCAGTTCAGCCTTCTCGTTGAAGAAATAGACGAAGACCTTCGATTTGCCGGTCTTCGTTTGTAGGCGAGCCCACGTCCAGGTGTTCCAGCCGAAAGACGAATCACGCATGAGATTTCGCGCCGTCCATTTCTCCGCTGGTGTTTCGCCTCCGGGATAAGCAGCCAGGATCTTGTCTGCGAACTGCTGATAACGATCCCGTACACCTTGGACGTAGGACTTCTGTGTTTTTGGTGAACCAAACGTGGCGCCCTCATCCGAGTTGTAGCCAACGAGAACCGCTACGTCATTGTATTGACCTGATTCGTACAGTTCGTACTGGTCACCCACAATGACCCAGCCGTCCATATTCGGCCGCCACCAGCCCATCTGACGCGGACTCATTCCCAATAACTTCTCAGCTGGAATCTTTCGCAGCTCTGCGATATTGGAGACGCCAACGGAGGAAAGCCATGCTTCCCCTGACTTTTCGGCACTACTCAATGGCACCATTTCGCCGAAGGTTGCATCGGGACGCACTGGTCCGAACGAACCTCCGCTCTGCGATATGGCACCGCGGAACAGACCTTTGGTGAGCGGCGATCCACAAAGCATACTCACCGCGGCGGCACCCGCCGATTCACCCTGGATCGTCACTTTTTTGGGATCTCCACCGAATGCGGAAATGTTCCTTTGAACCCACTGGAGACCCGCGATCATGTCCAGTAGTCCGTAGTTTCCGGAGACGTGCTTGTCGTTCTCGGCACTCAGGTCAGGGTGAGCAAGGAAGCCAAATATGCCGAGCCGATAGCTCACCGACACCACAACCATGCCCTTCTTGGCCAGCCACTCACCGTGATAGAGCTTTTCGGCCGGTGCGCCGGCGACAAAGCCGCCGCCGTGGATCCAAAACAGAACCGGCAACTTCGCATTTGCGCTTTTGGCTGGAGTCCAGACGTTCAGGTATAGGCAGTCTTCACTGGGTGCCGGCAAGTTTGTGATTGCCGGATTGGTTTGCATGCACGCTCTACCAAACTCATTCGCAACTCGCACTCCGTCCCATTTAGCCGCAGGTTGCGGAGGTCGCCAGCGGAAATCACCCATGGGCGGCGCAGCGTAAGGAATGCCCCGGTACACGGTTAGGCCATCTTCCGATGTACCCTGCAGTAGGCCGCCTTCCACTTTGATCGGGTTTACGGGAGCAGCAGTTCCCGGCTTATGATCGCGAGCGCCTGGAAGGGCCTCGCACCGAACGACAACAGTCACTAGGATCAAACACATGATCCTAAAAGCGCGGTTGTTCATAATTTTCCTCAAAACGTTTGGGAGGTTACAAAACACCTTGATCACCGTCGCGCATGCCATTCCGGCTTCTGACGATTTTCACCTCTGTCGGATTCCCGCCGATGATGCTCTGCAGTTCAGGAGAAGAAATGGAAGGTGTCGCGCCCGTCTGCGTTGCAACCCAGGAAGCAAAACGGTTGGCACGCTCACTAATTTCCACGAGCGAGTTTCCTCTTAGGAAATCGTGAACGAGACATGCGGCAAATGCATCGCCCGCTCCAATCGCATCCGCGACTTCGACTTGAAAACCTTGATGCTCCACAGTCTGATCTTCCGACACAAGCAAGCTGCCTCGTGCGCCACGGGTCAGACAGACGAGTTTTAAATCGAATTCGCGCAAGAGCCTGCGGGATACTATCTCTTCCGTTCCACTTCCAAGCTTCAACAGAACGGCAACTTCCAACAACTCCTGCTCATTGATTTTCGCGATGTCTGCATATTGGAATGAGCGACAGAGCAGTTCCTGGCTGTAAAAGGATTGACGCAGATTCGCGTCGAACACTTTCAGCGCATTCTTGCGCAACTTCAGCAGAAACTGCTCGATTGTGGCTGCGGAAATACTGGAACGTTGTGCTAGGGATCCGAAACAAACAACATCGGCACGCGTTGACAAGTCTTCCCAGGAGGAAGTCCACTCCATGAAATCCCATGCAACAGGTTTCTTGATGGTGAAGTTCGGCTGCCCCATGGGATCGATGGAAACGTTGGCACTTCCCGTTTCGTGTATCTCGTCCTGCTGTACGTACGACGTATCAAGGCCGAGCGCCTGCATTGCACTACATGCTTCACGGCCGAGTTCATCGCACCCAACGCGACTAGCGACAATGCCGCGGTCACCCAGAACGTTCGCCATGTAGGCGAAGTTAGCAGGTGCGCCTCCGAGCACGTTGCCGGAAGGCAGCATGTCCCAGAGAACTTCTCCTAACCCAACCACTAACGCTGGTTCAGCCATGGACTTTTCTCAATCGGGTGTGGCGCACCGTTTAACCGTACCCCTAAAAGATTGGTGCGCCACACCATAGAACGTGGGTTCGTGAAGCTTTGCCCAAACGCGTTTTTATGTCAGCTCTCTCCACGTTTGCCGAAAGTCTCATTACCCGACCAGGCTCAGTACGTGATCTTCGGCATCATGCCGATGATTCCTTCGACGATGCCTGTTTCCGCACATCCGGGCTTCAGACGCGACGAAAGGACCTCGAAGGTCTGATGGCCGAACGAAGCATCGTCGGGGATGTAGCCCGAGTTCGCGAATCCGTTCGTCACGGTGATCATCATCGTCTTGGAATAAGGCGATTCCCGCTTCAACCGCTGTGCGATGGCGTTGTAAACCTCGCCATTGACTGCGCCGACAGCGATGTCATTGATCATCAGCAGGTCGACGGTGATGTTAACGTCGGGACCATCGGTGTACGTTCCCTGAATTCCTCCCCGTCCTTGGTTTGTGCGATTGCGTCCAGGACAGGTAACAGTCGATTCCTTGCCGAATATACGGACGTCGCTGACCCCCGGCTTAGCCTCTCGCATAGCACGCAGGACTTCCTCACCGAGCAATTGCCCCATCGAGTTCGACATCTCCTTTTGCTCTTCCATCAACCTCGCGACTTCGGGGTTCTTGCGATCGAGGCCTTGGCCGCCGGGCGGCATTGCATTGCTGATATCTTCGCCACGCTTGGCGTATTCCTTAATGCGAATCTCGCGAAGGTCGTAGGTCTGCTGAAAGTAGATGGGATTCTGATCGCCTGCGGCGCCGCTGGTAAACAACGCCACAGCTTTATCGCCAAGGGCCCGCTCGATGTACCGTGAAGCAGCCCCGGGAAAGTCGCCGCTCACCAGATCAAGATTGCCGGTTATGACGGCGTGCATGGCGTAATTGAAGTAGACGGCGATCGGTTCATCCTTCATCGAGACGAACTTAACGACAGCTACGGTCTTGTCGGACAAGCCGCTGTAGTTCGCGCCCTCCCACCATCCGTGCGTGACCGGATCGATTTGATCGCGCTGGACGTTGAGGTAGGAGACACCCTCTCCAAAGCTCACTTTTGCCGGCTGAAGCGCTTCCTTTGCTTTGCGGATAGACGAGAATATCTTCTCTATGTAAGCGCCTGTTGTATCAGGCGTGGTATCGCGATTCGGTCCGAAAGCGAATCGGCCAATGAATGGTGCGCTATGCGTGTGAGTGCCCGAGATCAACACATTCGCGACGGGAATCCCAAACTCCTTTTGTACGCGAGCGCGGATGTCACTCGCTGTCTGCGTCGGGATGCCGCCTGCGTCAAGACTCACGAGCACCGCACCGGTCTTCCCATTGTCGATGTAAATTGCTCTCGACCACACATGGTCCAGGATTCCCAGGAAATTCTTCGGCAACTCGTTCGGAGCTGGAGTGATATCGACCTTCGCTGCGCCCACGAGCAGGGGACCCGAAGGAACAGTTTGCGAACAAACGCTCGACGTATACGCAAGGAACATCACGATTGCGAGTACTTTGAAGTGCTTCTTCATCTGAACTCCCATGGTGTTTGCTGCACAGCGTAAGAAATGGGGGAGGCGGCCGTTTCAAAAACCGAACTCCGCACTCAGGAAGGATGCTGCGGACTTGATCGGTCCGCAGCATCTTCAGGGCTGGCGAGTTCCGGTTAGAACGCCAACTTCATATTGATTTGCATCTGACGCGCACCCTGAGTCGTAGTGATCTTCCCGAACGTCGGCAAAGCTGACCCGCCTGCGACTCCGAACGTAGTGTTAGGGCTGCCCCAACGCACTATGTTGAACGGGTTCGTGGCATCCGCGCCCAACTCGAATTTCAAGCGCTCAGTCAACTGGAACGTCTTCCGTAACGAAAGACTTTCTTGCTTCAGCCACGGTGACGTTATATTGCTCCAGAAACGCGGGGCGTCTCCGAAGGCAAAGAATGGCGGTGCCGAGAATGCCGCCGGGTTGAGGTAGTTGTTCGGATCCGAGGTGTCGCCGTATGGGTTCTGGCCGTTCCAATTTACATACACACCAGGGAAATAATCTGAGTAGCCGAACGTTGCAGCGAACGGGTTAATCGCGGCAATCTGGAGCGGCGCGCCAGACTGGTACCGCAAGCTGCCGCTGAGTGTCCATCCACCCAGGACAAGATCGACCGCCTTCGGGGCATCCTTCAGGAACGTTTTCCCATGCCCGAACGGCAGATCGTAGGAATAGCTCGCTCCGAAAACAAACTTCGGTGTTCCCGGATCGACGAACGTTGAACGGTCACCCGGATACTGCAAGAAGCCTTCGGCGAAATTGGCATAGGTAGTGTTTCCACCGTTCGCATTCGTAATGCTCTTCATCCAGGTGAAGTAGAAGGTCCCGACAAGACCGCGCGAGTAACGCTGCGTGGCCTTCATTTGCAGCGAGTGGAAGCTGGCCTTGCCCTCAGGCAGTAATGCTACGTTGCTCCGCACGTTCTGGTACTGAGGGTAGGGCTTCAGTGCCTGTGCAAGTGTGTTCGTGCCATTCGGAAAATCAGTGTTGAAGTTCGCATACGGAGCCGTGTAGCCGGCGCCAACCACAGCCGGAGAAGTGATCGGCTGCAGAAGCAGGAAGCCCAACCCGAGATTGCTGGCTGGCAAATAGTTGATTTGCGATGAGCCTGAGCCCAGGGTCAGGTGCGTCGAACGTGAGCCCTGATACGCAACTTCCAGAGAGAGGTTAGGAATCAGCTCGCGCTGAATAGCGAGGTTCCAGTTCACAATCTGAGGTAGCCGGTCGGCAGTCCGCGGAATATAGCTGATCGCCTGTCCGTTTAAGAAACTCGGGTCTATGACCGGCGGCATGTTGAAATTCTGCGGAAACGACTCCGTTCCCATCAGAAATACCGGCGTGTAACCACCGTCCGGCGAATTGAATGTAGGCAGAGCTGTGTAACCATCCGCACCCGTAGTCGTGAACGGTACCTGGTTGCCACTGTTTGCGTAAACGATTCCGGAAGACGCACGGACAACCGTCTTCTCACTGAGTTGATATGCAATGCCCAGCCGAGGACCGAAACCGCGGCGCCAAGGATCCTGGAATGTACGGTTATAACCATCTTTTCCGGCGTAAGCCAAGGCTCCGAGCCGTCCACCTGCTCCCGGGTTCGGCAAATTCGGATCAAAGCTGGTCAGAAAATCGTCCACCTCGTACATTGGCGGCATGTAGTCCCACCGCAACCCATACGAGATTGTCAGACTGTTCGTAACCTTCCATTCGTCTTGTGCGAAGAGTCCGTACTTGTTGAAACGCAAGCGGGTCTCGAGCGGGATGTACGCACTGGCTTGCGTCACCCTGCCTAACAGGAAGGACGCAAATGAGCTGCCCGAATTCGGAACCGAAGGTAATCCCGTTGCATTATTGGAGAACGTAAACGTTCCCGATGCACCGCCGAAACGGCGGTCTTCGTGATTCCGTCCCCATTCTCCGCCGAACTTAAACGTGTGCTTACCGTGAATCCAGGTGATGTTCTCGCTGATGAAGAAGCGCTTTTCCCGCCAATCTTCATCGTAGGAACGGCCAAAGTTTATGGGAGCAGCAACACCGCCCGAGAAGTTAATTGCCGGGAACGAACCGTCATCTGCTGGAATACCCGTGATCCCGAGTTGGTTATCCCATCCCTGGCCCGCGGTCTTATTAGCCCCGCGATTCTTATAACTGTCCACCGAAAACACGACGTGGTTGATCAGCGTTGGGCTGATGATGTAGTCGTGATTGAAACGGAATTTCCAGTTGTTGGCTATCTGATCTGTGACGTGATCCAGTGGGTTGGTTTGATCGGCACCCCAGACAGGATGTGGTCCAAGGCCTTGTTCCCAAATGACGCGGTGTTTGATTCCGTTCTGATAGGTGACGGACACCTTCTGGGTGTTGGAAAGGCTGTGGTCCACTTTTACTACAGTCGTATAGGAGTTAAGCCATGGCCAGTTCGGCGCAACGGCGCTGTGGAAGTTGTTCACAATGCCGGGCATATCGGGCGAAGGAATGAACGGAACGATTTCTGCCGCCGCGGGGCTGATTCGATTGTGGGGGATGATGTTACCGGGGAATGGATTACCGGTAGTGGGATCGTAAATGGGAACACCCAGTTCGGAGAAATCGAAATCCCCTGCGGGATTGCTTCGCCCAAGCATGCGTGCCGTAGGAACGGTGATCAGGTTCCCGCTAGCTCCGACCCGCGAACGGAACAGGTTGAGGCTGCCGAAGAAAAACGTCTTATTTTTGCCGTTGTAGACGCGCGGAATGACGATTGGTCCGCCCAGGGTAAAGCCGCCTTCGTTCTGCTTAAACGGCGTCACACCCGTTGCAAAGTAATTCTTTGCGTTAAGGGCGTCATTGCTGAGGTGGTCCCAAACGGAACCGTGTAGCTGACTGGTCCCCGATTTAATCGTGACGTTGACGACCGAGTTTCCGAAACCGCCATACTCGGCGTTGAAGCCGTTCGACGCCACGCTGAATTCTCCGACTTGCTCGATCGCCGGCGAGACTTCGGAGAAGCCCCCGCGAGCGATTCCCCATTCACTGCCGGGTGCGCCGTCCAGGTAAACTTCAAGGTCTCCTGCCGCGCCACCGTTCAGTTTGGTAACGAAGTCTCCCGAGTTCGTCGATCCGGGCAGGTTGTTGAGCAACTGCGTGACCGAGCGCTGGTAAGCGGGGTTGATCACCGGGAGGTCGTTGACTAACTTCTCTCCTAAACCCGCCGTGTTGCTGGTGGTGGAAACGTCAAGGAGCGGAGCCTCAGAACTGACCGTGACTTCCTGCTGAACGGCACCGGGAGTCAGCGACATATCGACGCGTACTTTTACGTTCGGACGGATCTCGATCCTGTCGCGAACCAGCGCTCCAAACCCTTGTTTCTTGACGACCACCTTATAGGTTCCCAGCGGCAAGTTCGGTGCCGTGTATAACCCCTCGTTGTTCGTTGTGTAATCACGAGCCGTGTTCGTCTGGGTCTGGACAATCTGAACGGATGCGCCCGGAACGACCGCACCGCTCTGGTCGGTCACAAGCCCTTCAATGGTTCCGCGGTCCGTCTGCGCAACGCATGGCGAAGCAACGGCAATCAGTACCAGCAGGGTGACCACAAGTGACAGGTTGCGTCCGCAACACTGACGAGCAGCCCTCGTTGCGCGCGACACTGGATGTAGGTCAAGGAGGTTTGTCATAACGCTCTTCATCTAAGACTCCTTCGGACGTGGAAGGTAAAGGTGTTGGGGGTCCCGACTTCTCTTTCCAGTCAACTTGGACGTAACGCGGAAAGACACATGGCGATTGCTTCGATACTGAACTGTCGACAACCGCCCGTCGCAAGCACTTTTAGCTTTCGCATTTAGAAGTTGTCAACATAATTGCTATACCAATTAGAAAAAGTTCCCTAGACCATACAGATCTCATAAGGACTTTTCGATGGGGCACAGCGCAGCATTCTGGCTATGGCACTGCAGAGAGCGCGTTTTGTGCGGCGTTTCCAACTCCACGATTGCGTGGGGAGTTTTAGTGGAAACGCAAAGGCCCAAACGATACGTGGAATGCGCCGAACACATTTTCGAAGTGGATGAATAGACGTTTTAGACGCCATATATCGATTGCCATATACAACTTGGAGGATAGGAACTTTCTAATGTGCTTGACACACTCCTTAGGACTCCACCAGAGTGTCACTGCCTGGCCCCCTCTGTCGACAAGAAACCAGGATCTAGAATTGAGGCAAGCATGAACACACGACTGTGGTGCTTCGTACCGTTTCTGATCGCTGCAACGTTAACTGGAATAGCGCAAGAGAATAACTGCGCGGATATTCTCTCTCTTAAGATCCCTCAGGTTGAAATCACCAAAGCTGTGCGCGTTGCAGAAGGAAGTTCAGTGCCGGGTCCTTACGGCCAGGGGCCGATATCGAACCTCCCTGCGTATTGTCGTGTGGAGGGTGTGATGAACCGACGCACGGGCGTCGGGGGTGAAGAATTTGGCATCAACTTCGCCCTCGCCATGCCCGACAAGTGGAATGGTGATTTTCTGATGCAAGGCGGAGGCGGTGGAAATGGAATTGTAATGCCCCCGCTTGGCTTAGTTGCCGCCGGGAACACACCTGCGCTAATGCGCGGGTTCGCAGTAGTCAGCAACGACACTGGCCATAAAAGTCACACTGGGCCATTTGACTTCGGGTTTATGAGAGACCAGCAAGCCTCGATCGACTTCGCCTATGCCGCTAACGCTCAGGTCGCAGCACTCGCCAAGCAACTGATCGCGCGCCATTACGGAAAGCCGGCGGCTTACTCCTACTTCGCTGGCTGTTCCACAGGAGGTCGCGAGGGGATGATTTTGTCGCAGCGCTTCCCCACCGTTTTCAACGGAATCATCTCCGGGGATCCGGCTATGCGCACCGGCCTCTCCAACCTGGCGATAGGCAGATGGATACCAATCGCCTTTAATCAGATTGCACCAAAAGACGCAGCCGGCAAGCCGGTCATTGATCGATCCATCACCGATAATGACCGAAAGCTGATTGCGGATGCGCTCCTGAAGCTCTGTGACGCGAAAGACGGCATTGCGGACGGACTCATCTCCGACCCGCTTGCATGCGACTTCGATCCTGGAATGCTGGCGTGCAAGGGAGCGAAGGACGATTCCTGCATTGCTCCCGCTACAGTCGCTGCAATTAAGAAGGCCCTTGCGGGCCCAAAAACATCAGGTGGAACCCAGGTCTATCCTGCGTTTCCATATGACACCGGCATCACCGGCGGAGCGCCGTTGCGCGGACTGCTCTCGCCAGGTCCGGGCATCTTTGGGCCGGCCACGACCGATATGTCGATGGACGTCGCGAGCGAAGCCCTTTCCGCCATCCAGCCCCTAGTGGACTCGATGGCCACGAATCTGACAACGTTCTCGGGCAATGGCGGCAAGCTGATTTTCTACCACGGCGTCAGCGATCCATGGTTCTCTGCTCTCGATACGTTCGGCTATTTCAAAGAAGTGGCCTCAACGAATGGCGGGTCGGAAGCCGTCTCCAAGTGGAGTCAGTTCTACTTCGTTCCGGGCATGAGCCATTGTGGTGGCGGTCAGTCCCTCGATCAATTCGACTTGTTGGGAGCTATGGTGAGTTGGGTGGAGAAAGGCATCACACCCAACTCGGTCATTTCAACAGGCAAGGCTTTTCCGGGACGCAGTCGCCCCCTGTGCCCATATCCAAAGCACGCGCAATACAAAGGAAATGGCGACCCGAACGACGCTGACAATTTCGAGTGCCGTTAATTACGGCACTCGAGCTTCTGTCATTCACTTCTTGGCTGCCGCCGACGACGAGGCGCGGAGCATCGTCAGATCAATCGCATCAGCCATAGCTTTAAACCCGGCGGCACTTGGGTGCAGAGAATCTCCGGAGTGATATCCCTCTCGGAATCGACTCGGCTGTTTTGGATCCCTTACCGCAGCATCGAAATCGATAACCCCATCAAATGTCCCGCTCGAACGGATCCACTGATTCACCGCCTGGCGGATCTCTTCGCCATCCACGGTGTAATAATCGGCACCCTCATAGGGAGTGAGCGTAGCGCCAAAGACTCTGATTCCATGCTGATGAGCACGTTCGACAATCTGCTTCAACCCTCCGATGATCTCGTCAGCGCTCACCATTTCACGCGCGAAAGGTGGCTCTTTCAGTTGCTCGCCACCGGGCATCCGCGGTTTCATGCGAGGCCACCCGATGTCGTTAATGCCTTCCAGTACGATTAGGTTCACCACCCCGGGCTGCGAAAGAACGTCGCGATCGAGCCGCGCGAGCGCATTGACTCCAGCTCCGTCGTGCAATATCCGATTGCCACCAATGCCTTCATTGACTACGGCCATCGGCGGCTGACCTTTCTGGGCCGACAGCCGGTTTGCCAAAAGATCTGGCCAGCCGCTGTAATCGCCCTGTTTTGCCCCGACGCCGTCCGTAATCGAATCTCCCAGAGCCACCGTCGTCTCGGTCTGGTCTGAAGACCAGACTTCAACGCCAGCCAGCCAGTACCACATCGTTGAAGTCTTCGCATCCGCGATATCCACCTTGGAAGTGAAGTCGCCCGGCCCTGAAATGTAGCTTTCATGCTGGCCCCAGAAGTGGACCGAAGAAGCTGGCGTTCGTGCAGGAACAAAAATACTGATCACCAACTCGGCAAACGGAGCGAATTTCAAGTCGACAGGATCGCTCAACAACGGCGCTCCACGTGGAATCTTCACAGAGCTCTTGCCGTAGAAGGTCAGAGTACGATCGGAGTCTGCAACGATCTTTGCCCCACCCGCACTAATCGCAATGTGCGCCGGTCCGACCGTCAGGGCATCCGTACCAAACGCATTCGATAACCTGATACGGACACGGTCGCCTCCGATTGTCGGTCGCACCACCATCCGAATCGTCTGGTTTTCAAACATCGGCGGCGGTGGAGCACCCGGGAAGGAAAGCGGCGCGTGAATAGCAGTACTCCAGGCACTTACCCAGTGTGCCTGCTTAGGCACAGTTCGCGCACTTACCGGAATACTGAGTACCACGATCGCGAGTAAAAGAAGTCTTAATCTGCGCACAACTCCTCCTTAGGAAGTCAGCGACCCTCCATTGCTAGTTATCGAAGGGCTAGTGGTTCAAACAAAGGAGCACCGTGCAGATATACACGGCGCTCCAAAGTGACGCTTTGGGGAGACGAAGCACAGCTATGGAGGACTCGCATTCCCGCCCTCCACAAGTGCACTTCCGACCATTACGGAATGCACTTTTAATCTTCGCAGCGTGAAATTGCAAAAAGAATTGGTATATCGGTGCGAGAAAGTTGCCTATACCTATGCGGACATGGAGGAGCACGTTAGTGTTTCTTACCATCCCATCCGCATGACTTGCGCACCACCAGCTCACACCGGAGAAGAACGTCTCGGGGCGGCAAATCAGGGTTGGCAATCCTGTCCAGCATCACGGCCATCGCAATTCTTCCGATGTCGCGACACGGCTGATGTAGCGTAGTCAGCGGAACCGGTAGTAACCGGGAATACTTCACATCGTCGATGCCGACGATTCGGATATCATCTGGGATCCGGCGGCCCAACGCTATAAGGGTGTGCATCAGTTGTCCAGCCGTGAGATCGTTCGCACACACGAAGGCATCTGGACGCTGCTTGTTCAGCACTGATTTGATGTATTTAGCGTCAGACACATCTCCGATGTTCACCATGTCTATCCTTTGCTTCTCGCCTAACAGCAAAAGAGCTTCACGATAACCTGCAATGCGTGCATCAACCGTGGGAGCGGAATTTGGCTTCGCAACGAATGCAATGCGCTTGGCCCCGGCTTTGATCAGTTGTTCGGCAGCCAGGTATCCCGTACGCCTGTTGTCAATTCCAACCAAGTCGTAGTTGCTCCGCTGCGGATACGGCTCAATGCATCGGTCGAGAAGTACGACCGGAATTCGAGCACGGTCAAGAGCTGCAACAATCCGGTGGTTAGCCTGGAACCGGTTCGAGCTGTACTCGACCGGGGCAAAGAACACCCCGGACACCTTACTGGCGATGTAGTGTTCACAAAGTTGCTCAGCAGCTCGCTCTTTGTCTTCCTCGTGTGCTACCGCGTTCCCCCACAGCAAAGAGTGGTGCATGGCTTCCTGGGCTTCCATCATGCCTTTGCAGATGGCCTCAAAGATCTCGGTCTGTCCCAGTTCAGGAATAAGCAGCCCAAACACATGACTCCCCGAATTGGAGTTCGAGTTCAAGGACACATAGGTTCCCGAGCCGACGCGCCTGGTCACCAGGCCCAATGCCTGGAGTTCCCGCATTGCTCTGAACACCGTCATCCGTGACGCTTTGAACCGCCGTACGAGTTCGGCTTCACTCGGCAACCGCTTGCCGGGCTTGTACACTCCCGAAGAGATGTCCTTCTGCAGTTTTTCAAAAATCTGACGGTATTTCTCGTTCGCCATGTGAGCCTCGTTGCACCGGCCTACTTAATGCCTGGAACCAAGTGTACATTTCGTGGCATTACCATATACAACTTATGCCAAGTTATCTAGTAAATTTCTTGACAGTGCGTCACGGTTTCCATAACAGTGTCTTGTCTTTGGAACTGTAATATGGGCCGTTCAAAAGGTTCGCAGTCAGCTTTGAACGTCAAACAAATCGGATTTTTCTTCGGATCGGGTCTACAGTGAAGAATCAAGTTCAACTCATTACGTACGTCGACCGCCTGGCTGGCGACTTCGGCAAATTGACCTCTTTGCTGGATACTCGCTTTGCTGGTATTTTCGGTGGCGCTCATCTGCTTCCCTTTTTCACCCCTATCGATGGGGCAGACGCAGGCTTCGATCCAGTCGATCACACCAGAGTCGATGACCGGCTCGGAGACTGGGATGACGTGCGAGTTCTGGGCCAGGATGTGGAACTCGTTGCCGATCTGATCGTCAATCATGTGTCTGCTCTATCTCCGCAGTTCCAGGATTTCTCCGAAAAAGGGGACGCGTCTCGATATGCCGGCATGTTCATGACCTTCGACCGCGCTTTCCCCAACGGCGCGAACGAGGAAGAACTGCTGAAGATATATCGGCCACGCCCCGGCCTTCCCTTCACCACGATGCGGATGAAGAATGGCCAGCAGCGCCTTGTGTGGACCACTTTCACGCCGCAGCAAATTGATATTGACGTAGAAAGCGCTCAGGGCAGCGCGTACATAGATGCGATCCTTACTCGCTTCCAGGATGCCGGAGTTCGCCTGATCCGGCTGGACGCAGTCGGTTACGCGATTAAGCGGGCGGGAACCAGTTGCTTCATGATTCCTGAGACATTCCAGTACATCTCGGAGCTGACTGCACGAGCCCACGCTTTGGGGATGGAAATCCTCGTCGAAATCCACAGTTACTACCGCGATCAGGTGGAGATTGCGCGTCGGGTCGACCGTGTCTATGACTTCGCCTTGCCGCCCCTGGTGCTTCACGCCATTTTCCAGCATGACGCGCGAGCACTGAAGCAGTGGCTGGCGATTGCGCCGCGGAACGCTGTCACCGTATTGGATACACACGACGGCATCGGCGTGATCGATGTGGGAGCCGACGCTCGCGACCCAGCAAATCGGCCAGGATTACTTGAACCCTGTGCCATCGATGAACTGGTGGAAACCATTCACGAACGCAGCCAGGACCAAAGCCGCAAGGCCACCGGAGCCGCAGCCAGTAATCTCGATCTGTATCAGGTGAACTGCACCTTCTACGACGCTCTCGGAAGGCGAGACAATGAGTACCTGCTTGCCCGGGCCATCCAGTTTTTCGCTCCCGGATTACCGCAGGTCTATTACGTCGGGCTCCTCGCCGGCTCAAACGATATGGACCTTCTGTCGCGTTCTGGAGTCGGTCGCGATATCAACCGGCACTACTACGCACCCAACGAGATTGACCTCGCTCTCGAACGTCCCGTCGTTCGCTCGCTCCTGGAGCTAATCAGATTTCGAAACTCGCATGTTGCCTTTTCCGGCGAGTTCCAGCTAATCGGGAGTGCCGATCGCGAACTCATCATGGAGTGGCGCTCCGGAGCGGATTTCGCTCGCCTCCAAGTGAACCTGGAAAAACTTGAGGCCGCGATTCTCTACTCCACCGACCACGGTGAGAAGAAGTATCCGGTGACAGTTCCGGAATTGCGCGCAATTAGCTCTTGAGTACTGCAAGCGGGGAGGACGTATATGTCGACAGAGACACACCGCGACTCGCACGTAGGGGCCAGCCGTAATCTTGCCACCATCAAGGCACTCACGTTTGTCATGTTCATGATGTTCGCCATGACAACAGATTCCGTGGGCGTCATCATCCCTGAGATCATCAAGCAGTTCTCGCTGAGCATGACTGCTGCCAGTGCTTTTCAATATGCCACGATGGGCGGCATCGCAATTGCAGGCTTCTTTCTAGGTTTCCTGGCGGATCGTGCCGGACGGAAGGCAACCATCGTTTTCGGGCTAGCCGCTTTCGCGCTGGATGCGTACCTCTTCGCGGTAGGCAACTCGTTTGGCTTCTTCGTTGTTCTCCTGGCGATCTCCGGCCTATCGATTGGCATATTCAAGACCGGCGCTCTGGCCCTTATCGGTGATATCTCCCGCTCCACGACGGAACACACATCCATCATGAACCTCGTCGAAGGGTTCTTCGGAATCGGATCCATCATTGGTCCGGCCTTGCTGGCTCAGTTGCTGATCATGGGTGTGCATTGGAAGTGGCTGTACGTTATCGCGGGAACGATGTGCGTCCTGCTGGTCATATTGGCGCTCCTCGTCAAGTATCCCGAGACGATTCGTACGACGGAAGAGCCCATCAATCTGGCCCGCACCATGGGCATGATGAAAGATCCCTACGCTCTGGGGTTCTCACTCGGTGAGTTCCTTTATGTTGCGACCGAATGTGCAATCTACGTCTGGATGCCAACATTACTGTCCGGCAAGACTGGGTTCTTCGCCCTTTACAGCATCTCCATCTTTTTCGTACTTCGTGCCGCGGGGCGGTTCGTTGGCGCCTGGGTGCTGAATCGGTTCTCCTGGACAGCCGCGCTGGTCCTTCTGAGTTCAGCCATCTTCGTCTGCTTTGTTGCTAGCGTTATGGGAGGTCCTGATCTCGCAGTCTACTTGCTCCCCTTCTCGGGACTTTTCATGTCCGTGATTTATCCCACCTTCAACTCAAAAGGAATCAGCTGTTTTCCGAAAACCGAGCACGGTGCCGTATCGGGTGTGATGCTTTTCTTTACCTGCGTCTCTGCCGCCGTCGGGCCGCTTGCAATGGGTGCGGTAAGCGACGCCATGGGTGGCCCCAAGTATGGTTTCATGCTGGCAACGCTGTTTGCCGGATTGCTATTCACTGCGTGTCTGCTCAACTGGATCTTCAATCCGACGCGCGAACGTCTGAAGTTGCTCGATCAAACTCAATACGAACACGCCACTGGCTCTTAACCCGGAGCAGTTTTGGACAGACGCGAATTCATTTTCCTGACACTCAGTGCTGCCGCCGCAGCGCACAGTCTGGGAGCATCCGACATGGACGATCCAGCCCTTAGGAAAGCAATGCAAGCGGTGATCGACGCTATTCCCACCGCGTCAGCAGATCGTAACCGCCCGGTGTACCATTTCGCGCCACCCGCAAATTGGACGAACGATCCCAATGGGACGATCTACTACGGTGGCTGGCACCACCTCTTCTATCAGTTCAATCCTTTCGCCACTCGGCTTGACAATCAGCACTGGGGACACGCGCGGAGCCGCGATCTGGTGAACTGGGAGCACTTGCCGATCGCCATATGGCCGTCATTAGATCGAGGCGAGAAAGCAATCTTCTCCGGTGGAGCAGCCATCGCGGCGGACGGACGCCCACGGCTTCTCTATACCAGCATCGGTGACCGCGAACCCGAACAGTGGCTCGTCTCTCCAAAGGATGCCGAGTTGATCACCTGGGCGAAATTCCCCAGGAATCCGGTCCTCACCCAGGCTGCACATGCCTCAGGACCAATTGCCCAATGGCGTGATCCGTTCATGTTTCGCAAGGATGGCGAAACTTACATGGTTTGTGGCGGAGGCACACGGACCGGACGTGCACAGGTTCAACTCTATCGCGCTACCAAGGACGACCTCACGCAGTGGAAGCATTTGGGCCCGATTTTTCAGACGCTTGACCGCGACGTACGTAACTTCGAATGTCCCAATCTGTTTCCGCTCGACGGCAAGTGGGTCATGATTGTGTCTCCGAACGGCGTTTGCGAATACTGGATTGGTGACCTCGATATCGCTTGCATGCGTTTCGAACCTTCGGCGCATGCTGTGCTTGATTCCGGCGACGCTTACGCCAGCAACATTTCCGTCGATGAGAAGGGCCGTACGCTCCTGTGGCTTTGGGGCCGGACCGATCCTCACGACACGTGGTTCAATCCCAGCCCTGAAGTTTCCAGCCGGCGTTGGGCCGGAGTCATCACCATGCCTCGAGTTCTCTCGATAGGTTCCGACGGGTATCTTCAGCAACGACCTGCTCAGGAGTTTGAAACGCTTCGTGGCGCGCCGGAATCGTTTGCTGGGTTGGTGCTTGAAAGAACCACTGTACTGAAAGGACTGAGCGCCGATTGCGCCGAATTTGAAGCCGAGTTCAGCGGCGCCGGAACTTTTGGATTAGAACTGCGCCGATCGGCTCAAGGCAAATCGGGCATCGTGGTAGCGATAGAAACATCATTCCGTGGCACACACCTCACGGTCGGTAACGCGCGCGCGTATGTGGGCAATGCCGACCGGTATAACGTCCGCGTGTTCCTCGATAAGCGATGCGTAGAAGTGTTCGTTAACGACGGAACTACCGCTCTGTATAACTGGTTCGAAGCCGCGCCGAATGACCTCGAAGTTGCTGTCTTCGGACAGCCCGCCAAACTCCCGCCATTCCTGGCATCGAAAAGGCCCCTGCCGCCTGCACCGCGTTTGGAGTCACTGACAGTATGGCCGATGAAGCCAGCAAAGTTCAGCCTCGATAGGTTCGTTTACTAAGTTGCACAGTCGGTTAACCGTAACGTGCATCGGTGATTCTTATCACATAGATTTGTTTGCATCTTTCGCTACCGTTAACATGTGGAACACAAAGCGCCGCAGGAATCGGGGCCACTCGATGCTGCTACCGAATCTCCTAACAAACGCACAGCATTACTCGCCCCGACGAGCGCCGTCGGGTCCTTTGACTGGACCATACGTCGCCTGGGCGCTTCGGTAGTGTTGCTGATCATCTTGAGGATGCTGGTAATCACCCACAATTACGACATGTGGGGAATCTTCCATTACTATCTCGGGGCTAAGTACTTTCCTCAGGTTGGATACACTTCACTTTACTCATGTGCTTTAGAGGCGGATGATGAAGCCGGTGGTGCGAATCGATACTGGGTACATCAGGTTAGGGATCTTAGTTCTTACCGAATCATCCCAAGAGCGAACGTTTCACCGTGTCCCCGGTCGAATTTCAATACGCAAGAGTGGCAAACATTCACCACGGACTTCGAACAGACCGCCGAACTCTCCAACCCCGCAGTACTAGGGACTGCTTTTACCGATAAGGGCTTTAATCCTCCGCCATCGTGGGTTTTGGTCGCTAAACCTTTTGTTACGGCAGTTGGGGCACTCCACGGCCGTGCAAACACTGTGATCTTCAATCTTGATTTGATCGCCTTCGCGATCGGGATCTTCCTGGTGTGGCATAGTGCCGGTACCTTCTCCGCACTGCTGTCTGCTTCTTTAGCTGTCTTCTACTTCGGCAATTTCGGGCATATCGGTGGCAACTTCCTCCAGTATCTTTGGTTCCCGTTTCTGGTTGCTGCCGTCGTTTTATGGAGAGTCCAAAAGCCGCTCCTCTCCGGAACCGCTCTGGGCGTTGCAGTTGGACTCCAAGCATTTCCCATATTCTTTGCTTTACCGCTGCTGGCACAGGGTGCGATTAGGATTCTCCGGGGTTTCCCCAGGGAAAAGTGGTCCCAACACCGTATGTTTGCAATTGGCTTGGCAATAGTTCTGCTCGCCAGTTTTGGCGCCGGTTGCTGTGCTGGAAGAGGGGTAGCCGGATGGCGAGAATGGAAGGACAAGATTTCCGTTCATAGGCACTACCTTGATGGGGAGATCTTCAACGTCGGACTGCCGAACCTTACGGCTACACTTCTGAAAGGAAACGAGTCATCCGCGACAAACTACGTAACAGACTACCCAAACACTGTAGCGCGTCTAAACGCTCTGAAGTCGAGTGGATGGATCTATGGTTTAGCAGGTCTAAGTTTGCTCGCTGTGATCGTGTGGAGAGTTGGCACGTCAGAAACTTCCGACGTTTTTGCATACGGCTTCCTCGTCATGTACGCAGTCACGAGTTCCTCGCCGTACTATTACTTCTCTCTCGTTCTTATTCCGTTCATGTTCTGGAACTCGCCGGTATTGAGGAACTACGCCACTATCGGAGCAACAGTGCTGGTTGCCGGCCACGCCCTGTTCTTCCCTATTTATGTCTCCTTTAGCTATGTGCCACATTTGCTGAGCGAACTGTCCATCGCTCTATTCCTGATTGGCGCACTTGTGTTTCCGGCGGTCGAAGCAAGTTCCTCGAAGGAATCCGCCATCCCACCGAAGACTGGACCGGAGTTGCAGCCGGAAGAGGCTTTCGACTGAACAACTCTAATTTGACTGTTTCCTAATCGAGGAAGACTGGACTCCTTTGAAGAGTCCACAGAGGCGGAATCGATACCACTTGCAGCTGTTTCTTCGCCTGCTTGTAAGTGACACAAAAGAAATGGCTCCTCAGGTAGGACTCGAACCTACAACCCTCCGGTTAACAGGGGGATTCGGCCAGCGGCGGGAAGCGACGGGATATCGAAGGATACCGGAGGATCAATGATTTACCGATTCCCTTTTGTTCCGTTTTGGTTGGTTTTGTTTCCAGTTCTCGCACATTCTCACGGACACTTTTCAGGGTTGACGGACAGTCAGATTTTGCTAGATTTTCGCTCTTTAAACTAAACGGCCCCGTCCGGTGTTACTAGCATCGAACGAGGCCTGAGCGGTTACGTGGATATGCACGCAACGCGCCTCCGCTCATTCTCTCACCTTGCGTGCCTCCGGCCAAAGGAGGCCGAACACGATGGCAAAGACGAGAGCAGCAAAGAAAGAAGTTGTGAATGCCGATGGGAAGTGGATTTGTTCGTTTCTCTTCTCGACGTACGGCAGAGAATACTCAGCAAAGCGAACCGATGAATCGCTCCGCAGCAACGTTGAATTCACCGTTTACGGGCTAGACATGAAAGCGCCGGTTGATTGCCGTCCCACCGATCAGCAGTTATTTGATCGCTTGCAGGAGTTGGGACGCATCTCTCAAGACGAATTCTCGAACCGGACAAACTATCCAGGGATGGTTGCGATTACCGGCATTGAGTACGACCCTGAATATAAAGAAATAACCCTTAGGTTTTCCGATGCTGGAGAAGACTCTCGCCCTCCGGTTCTAAAGGGAGTTGTCAGCGAAAAACAGCTGATTCAGGTTCTCTTGGGCCTACAGAAGAAGTAAAAAGCTGGGATAGCGAACCTTCGGGGTGAGTCTAGACCAATTTGGTCACATGACTCACAAACAGGCGGGCGATTATGCCCGCCTTTCATTGTTTGGTACATCAATCGCCAAGTTCGTGGAGCTTCATAGCCTCGCGCTTCGGTTGCTTGCGCTCAACGAGCAGGGTCATCAAACTATTAATTGTCGCTTCAAACGTCTGATTCACGGGGCGGAAACATTCGGGTGCCAACGCTGCTCCCCCCAAAATCTTCTTAAACCGCCTCGCAACTTCCAGTTCCGGGTCAATGACCCAAACGTTTCTTGGAACCACCGGACCGATACTTCCCAATGCATAGAAATACCGAAAGAACTCGTCGGTCGGCGGAAGCGAATAGCCGATTATAAAAATGTTTTCGGCCTCCGAGAGGTGGCGCGCAGCTCGCTGCCACACCGTTTCCAATTCCAGATGATATTTGCCCTTGTTCCAAGTTGGCGGAGCAATGACTGGCCTGCTTTGAATTGGAGTTTCACAGTGTTGCAATTTGCACAAAAGTTTGCTCGTTTCTATCGGTATGTAGTCGAGGTTGAGGAAGTAGTCCCACGCCAACTGATTCATCGTGAACGGTACAATCTCTTGGCACTTTTCGGTGTTTGAGCACCTTCCCCAATTCAATGACCCGTGTAATTTGAGAAGTTCAAGTCTGTCGTCTCCGCTCTTGATCCGCGACAAACCGTAGTCGATTGGTATCTTTTTGAAGTGACACGCATAGTCAAGAGCTACATCGTAATTGAACGTCAGAACGCTTACGTGCTGCCATGAGTTGTTATTACTCTGCCAGATCGCGATGAGCAGTTCCGCGAATCTCTTGTATGTTGCAGGGGGCGTGGGGTATCGGCTGCTCTCAACGCGATAGCGAATACTCTTCTCGATAGCCGTAGAGATTAGAATCTCCATCGCTTCCCGAAGTGTTGATATGTGTTTTGCATCTAGCGGGCCGAGCGATCCGAGTAGTTGCGCCATCTCAAATATTCCAAAGAGTGACTCTACGTTGTGAATATCGACATGCGCTTTTGGATAAACGGAAAGCAGTTCGGCTCTCGCCTTCAAAACCAACCGAATTGCCTCTTTGCTCTCAGGTTCAAGATCGGGCTTACGCAAGAGGTCTTCCGCCCTTGGGACGAAATCCTTCATCAGGGGTGCGCCACAATCCATCGATGCACCCGCACCTAGCACGAAAACCGTTTTGCTCATATCGCTGGGTAGGCATTATATGAAGTGCGCGTTAGAAGCTAAACCGAAAAGGATGCGCCGAACCTTCGTCACCAATCCCGCCAGTTAGCTACCACCCCCATTGCGGTTGCGACGTGTCCCCGTCTGAACTGAAGGGAAACGCGAACGATTGGCCAATTCTGCCATGTTCCGTTTTCGTAACAGACACTTGAAATCGCAGCTATCTCCGTCGTTGAGGTGTATCGTGGTGCGGCTACTTACAATTCCCTCGGAGCAAACGACGATATGCCCTGGAATGGTTCAACTGGTTTTCAATACACTCAGCCCAGCGTGCTAACGAATGCGCCCGCCGCGTCTGGTATATATGTCCTCTACAATGCTGGTGACAACATCTATGTTGGAGAATCCGGCAACCATCCGTGATCGGCTGTTACAACACCTAGCGAACGAAACAAACGCCTGCGTGCAAGGGGCTAATCCTCAGTGGTTCGCTTACGAATTGGCAGCGGCGAATGCGCGGGTGCAACGACAGAATCAGTTGATTCTGGAACTTGGGGCGCGCTGCAACCAGAGGCTAGGCTAGCGCCAACGCCGTCAATCTTCCCGCTGAATCGATTGAAGTACACATCAACGCCGTTAACGGTCACGAGCGTGTACATCTCCAATCGTTTGACGGTAACGTGTGCTCCGATGGCATGTGATCTATAGTCACACTCCCTAACGAAACATGGCACTCCTGCTAGGTTCGCCAGTTTGCCTAGGTACAGTTTTACCAGAGATAGGTTGGCCCACCACACCTGCATTATGATGCCCGTTTCCCCTGCAAAGGTGCGCTCATTACGATCACAGCCAAAACATAGTCATGGTGGCATTTTGCAGACTAGGTGTTGCGAACGTCAAAGCAGAGGCTATGATGTTGCGTTTCATTTCTGTTCCATGCCTTCCATGTAATCGGTTATGGCCGGAATGCTCTTCGGTGCTTCGATAATCACAACACCGTTCGGCCCATCTGGTTGCCACATACATAGGTCCCTGCGGGAACCAAGTAACTTCGCAGACTGCACCGCCCTGTCCTGGCCATCAATGATGTTCTGATGGAGACGCTTGTTGATGATTTCCTGTTCCTGCTGTTGCGTTAGATTTGGGGCGTTAAGAAGTTTCTTGGCTTCCTGGTCCTTAGCAGCCGCAAGAGCACCACTGAGGGAGCCTCGCTGTGATACCAAGGCCCAACCCTTACGCGACTGCAACTCCGAAATCCCGAGTTCTACGAGGGCTGTTTTCAGTGGAATCTCACCGCGATCTGCCCGCCCCAGAAGTTCTATTGCACGCGGGTCAATGGGATTTTCGGGTTTAAGCTGCGGTTCGCGCTTTTTCTTCATATTCCTTCCTTCGGATTCAACCCTCCGGATTCGTCTGACCGAAACAGCGACACAGACACCGGACTCTGTTCGTTGCCGGGAACCGGCGCTCCGTCTTTTAGGTGACGCAGGTCCTCCATCGGCATTGAATACTCTTCATAGGATTCGGAACGCTGTGGCCGCCCCTCAACAAGGTTTTTTAACTCATGCATTGGCATGTCCTTTAAATCATCGTGCTCGGCAACCTGCGGACGGCCTTCTGCGACGTTCTTCAATTGTTCAAGTGGCATGGTGTTCGGGTTGGTATCAAGTACAGGCGCGTTAGGCGTGTAGCGGTTCTGGTATCTCGCCAGCGCATGAGCCGTGATCAACTCATCTACAGTCGGCGTTTCGCGCGTGAGGTAGTTAGCGAGTGCCCGTGCGTTCTCCGGGGTATCGGCATAATCGGGACACAACTGCCGAAACTCCGCAAACGTCTGCTTAAGTTGCTGCTGAACTGGCGACATCTGCGGGGGTTCTTGTGCCTGCTGCATCGCTTTTTTTAACTCGGCTAGCGGCATTCTGTGCGGGTCCATTAGTAGCCTCCCCGCTGTACTGCCTGACGGAGTTCATTTATGGGCATCTTCCATGCATCCGGTTCGCTCGCAGTCGGCGACATGTTGCTAGGCATAACCGGCGGTGCGGGCCGAGGTGGAAGAGGATCGACTCGCGGTGCGGGTTGTGCTTCTCCGGTGTAAACAGCTAACGCCCATGCATTCAGCAAGTCTTGCGAAGTAGGCAAACTGTTCGGCTGCGGATTCAGGTACTTGAGAACCGCCTGCATGTTCTGCGGTGTTTCCATGTAGTCCTGACATGAGCGCTGAAAGTCCAGATAGGTCGTCTCGAGTTGAAAATTGCGCGTGACCGTTTGAATGTCGTTAATGACGTTGGGTAGCGCATCAACAGGAACGTTAAGTACCTGCGCTAATGCCTGCTCCCCGACGTTCTTTGCAACTTCCGGCGTGAACTGCGACGAGAAGAAATCCTGAGAGAATTCCTGTGCGAGCTGGTGTTCCTGCTCTGGCGTAAGTTCGGGCGCGAAAACGGGCTGCTGTGGCATTGACGGAGAGGGTAGGTTGATGTCGCCCTTCTTCCATGCCTCATACTTATTCTTGAATTCGTTCAGTTGTCGAATGTATCGCGACTGATGCGCCTTGCTTTCCGCAAGCCGCCCCCATGCTTCGGATTCGGATTTTCCCTTGTAGACCTCTCCTGTTTCGAGATGGATCTGAACTCCATCCGGGCCGTTCTTTACTTCGTAAACTGGCTTCGCCTCTTGTGGAGTTTCCGGCGCCTCAAGGACGGCCCGATTTGCGGCAAACGCTGCGCTCTTCAGTTCGTCCATCGGCATCGCGAATGCTGCCGTGTGTTCTTCTTGCGTTACAGAATTCTGAATCTCGGGAGTCGTTGGCGTTGTACTCACTGGTTGTCCTCGCTGTTTGCAGCCGCCCCGAGCGAATTCACATAGAACTGGACGCGGGCTGCTGCCTGCTTTCTGTTAAGCGCCCCTTTCGAGGCAAGGTGTAGGTTGATTGCGATCTTCGATTTGATGGACGGATGATCAAGAACGGCCTTCATTACGCCAGCAACCGCAGCGGCCTTGTTGCTTCCGGTGATTGCCTTTCCGGCTGTCGCGGACATCGCGGTTCCGAGGCTTACTTTCTGGTGATTTGTCACGCGCTGAACCGCCCGCTCTAACTCAGGTTCGAGGTTGAGCAGTGCCGATTCCCGCGCATTCAGTGGGTCTATCTCGGGAAATGCCTGCGAAAGTTCTTCGCGGATTCCTCGAGCTATGGCTTTCTGCGATTCTTTGGCTGCTGTGCTTAGATCGCCGTATTCATCGGCAAGCTTGCGATAGGTTCCCTGCTTGATGCGCTGTGCTTCCATTGCTGGCATGTTCTGCACGGTACGAACTTCGCCAGGTCCTGCGGGTGCAAAGCCTCCACCTTCGTCGGCAAGCCGAATTTTTGTGTAAGGCTGAACTTGTGTGTGCTGGTTGAGAAATTCCCGTTTCGATGATGCAAGCGCATTTAAGTCTGCCTCTGGGTTCGCCTGTTCACGGAATCGGGGGTTCAGATCGTCCACTCGGGAAGCGACTCTCTTCGTGTTGACTTCAACGCCTGCGGTATTTCCTTCCTGAAGCCGAGCAGTCACTTTGCTGTTCAGGTCATCCACTAAACTCCACAAGCGTTCGACGCCAGCCGCCGAAATTGGAATCTCGTTAGTTAGCCCGGTGCGCACCATCGCCTGTGTCTCTGGAATCGACAGCGACGTTGAAGGTTTCAGAGAACTTTTGTAGAGGTTCTCCGCAGCCGGTTGGAGCCGGTTCGAAATCACTTTGGGTAAGTCAATCCCTACCTGTGTTCTCGGACTGGCTCCACCAGCCACCGCACCAGCCACCGCCGAACCTGCTAGTAACGCATTCTGGATGTTCTCGGCGCTCGGTTCGTTGATGGCCCGCCGAATCAAGCCGGGGCCTTCCGTACCGATGCCGGTTAAATCTGCCGTTCCTTGTGTGGCGAAATAAGCTGCTGGAATCGTTGGGTTAATCGCACCAGCCGCAACCGCAGCCGCCGTCTTAGGGTCCATGAGCGCCAGCGCTGCCTTATCAACCGCAGCCGCCGTTTCCGGCACAGCCGACAAAACGCCATGACCGAAGCGCTTGAGATACGTTGCGCCCTTCGCTAATGCTCCCTGCGCTTTGGCCGTCATCTGCTCGCCTTCCGGCCCGCGATACAGGTTCTGTTGACGTTGCGCTTCGCCCTGTAGGTCAGTGATGCGCTTTTGGAGGTATCCTGTCGGGTCACCGAGTAGAGACGGCCCCTCGCCTGCGTTCTCCCGCTCAAACTCAGTTGGTTGACTGTTCAAGAGCAGGCTGATTTTCCGCAAACGAGGGTCGCTCGCCGGCAGACTCTGCGCGATCTGTTGAAGATCCTGAATGTCCTGTGCCGACAATGCCTCTGGCATTTACTTAACTCCTATAATCCGGTTCGTCTTGGGGTCACGGATGATCTCCACACCGCCCGCCGGAGATTCGTTCCAGAGGCCGTCATACAGTTGGGAGTAATCCGTCAAATACTCCGCGCCGTCCGAGTTGCCGGTAATCTTGTTAATGCGTCGTGCGAAATCGGAGTGCATCCTTTTCGCCTGACTGCGGGAAATGGATAGCTTCTGGTCAAGAATGCGGAGAAAGTCCTGCTTTACATTGTCGGGAAGGAAACCGCCTTCCGGCCTCAGATAGCCATTGAACTTCGCCAGAGCACCGGCAAAAATGTTGCCCGACTTGGATGCCGTATCGTACTCGGACTCACGCACTACCGAAGTCGGGTCCAGGCCCTTCATAAACTCGTACACAACCGCCAGATCGCCGGGGCCGCCTACCTTACCCGTGACAACCTGCCTAACGGTCTGTGCCTTGTTAACCTGCTCGTTGTACGCCTTGATTACAGGGTTCGAGTCGAACTGTGTGGCGAGCGTGTTGACCTTCGCAAGTTGCGTCGGAGTGAGTCCTTCGTTGTTTGCGGACTGTCTGAGGTTGAACGATGTGGCTACATTGAGCGTTTTCTGCTTCTCATAAGCCTTCATCCATGACTCTTCGGCCTTACTGACACCTTCACCCCGAAGTTTCTTGGCATACAAATCGAGATACTGCTGGTCAAGCTGGCCCGCTGTCGGCGCTTTATCTTTCACCGCATTGCGGACGGAGATGAGTTGCTGAACCGATTCGTCCTGATTTGGATCACGGCCCGCCTTCATC
Source organism: Terriglobales bacterium (assembly GCA_035561515.1). Taxonomy (NCBI): domain Bacteria; kingdom Pseudomonadati; phylum Acidobacteriota; class Terriglobia; order Terriglobales; species Terriglobales bacterium. Next base: position 60,573 of record DATMXP010000020.1, read on the forward strand.
GCGACTTTCGCTAAACGGGTAATCTCCTGGTCAAGGGTTTCACCACGGTCCTGAGAATTGATAAGCGCTGTCAGAGAATTAGCCGAAATGTTTCGACCCGCCAATTCGGGGTAGCCAACCGAATGCGCAAGCGCAACGGGAATCGGTATAAAACCGCCAGTCACCCTGTATTGGTCGTTTAGCTCTTTCTGGTGAGCAAGTGTGCCGAGCATGATATTTCCGTCGTTGTCATACATCGGCTTTCCGTTGGCGGGATCAATCAGCATCGTCGGCTTGCTCTGCTGACGTTCCGCCTCGCTTTGTGCGTTGTAATACTCGGTTCGCGCCTTGCGTTCGGCTTGCTGGGTTTCGTTCTCGATTCCAGCATGGGCCATCATCGCTTGCCCTGCACCGACTCTGAAGCTATTGAAGATGTCACGGAGAGCGGTGCGGAGGGTTTGTTTGGTTGGCGGGTCGGGAACAATCTGACCCGTAGCCGAGGAGATATCGGAACCGGGAGTGTAGGTCGGCGCTAAACCATTACGTCCGATGTACTCCGCTGATTCGTCTATCGACTGAAAGCGAGTCGGGTCCTCTGTGTCCTGTGCAACAAGGCTGGCAATCGTCGGAATTGCGCTCATTACGCCTCTCTCTCTTGCAGAACCTTCAGAAGTTCATTTTCTTTAAGGATCAACGCGATGGTCTCACCGATAGAACGGGATTCTGTTTCCGCACGTTCCTTTATCCGCTGATGGTCTTGCGGCGAGAGCTTTGCGATCAACTGTACCCGTGGGGTGCTCATACTTTCGCCTTCCTTTCGCCATTAATACTAAGCGAATAGAATGCGAAAGTCAACTTATATTAACTAAATTTCATTAACTATGGTTAACTAACGGGAAGGGGCGTTTTTACTGATCTTGGCGAGCGTGGAGCCGTACACATTCACGGAGATAGGCGGGGGGTGACCCTGCCCCGCCCCTCGAATGGGTCCCATCCCGGATCTTTGGCCCCAGGACCATTCGTCCGGCGGTTCCGATGCCTCACAGGGCCAATGCTACCCCAGGGGGCATCTGTTAGCGGCAGGGGTGAGGCCCGCGCGTTTGGTTGTCAACCGGAAGTGCGGCTATAAGTGTCGCCTTATCTACGGCCCGTTGCGAGCTGTCCGCACAATGTACGCTAGTTCGATGTGCTCCAGCACAATGGCCGCTAAGAGCTTGGACGCAAACCCCGTTTCTTTGTCGATACGGTCTTGTAGGTGAACTCGGCAAAGGTGCAGGTTGTTACCCGCACCAGTCGCATCGATGCCGATAACTGATTCAGCGCCACAGTCATCGCAGTTATGACGCTCGAAGTATCCAAACAGATCGGTGTTCCCCTTGCGCAGTCGAGTGATGTCACGCTCTAGAGGTTTCATGGCCGGAGAACTGTATCCCGAGCGCTAATCGTGTCGCAAGGTGGCTTGAACTATCGACGGGCGGGGCGCACAATAGGCCATAATGGTGGATGAGGTTTCGTGGTGGGGCTGGCTAGTGACAACCGTTATAGCTTGGTTCGTCACGGTCATCATTGATTCCGACAAGAGTTTCTTTACGAAGGTTGGCGCAGGACTAGCGACCATCGTTCTCTTCGTAATCACCGTCGTGCGGCTTGTACGTTGGGCGTGGGAAGGCTAAGGGGCCGCTATGCGTCGTAAGCACAACTCTCCCCCTGTCGAGCCGGTTACCTACTCATGCCCGAAGTGTGGGTATGCTATGCCGCCCTCCGAATTGGTTAGGAATAGCAACGGTGAGCCGATCTGTTGCGCGTGTGGGCAAGCATTCACCCCGAAGAGGCTTGTAACCGGCGAGGACCATACGTCGTGATACCATACCGCCTTCACGCAAACACAGATGCGTGACAGCGAATTGCCCCGCAGCTAAAAGCGGGGCGTTTTTCTTGTTTGTGGGGTGATTTCCCCTTTATAGCGCTGTCGTGCGCTCGCGAGCCGACACTTCCCTATTTCTCACCCCATCTAACAGCCAAACGCAACCTAATATTGCAATGGGCCTATTCTCTTCCGTCGATAGTCACGATCACCCGTCAGAATCACCCCCTCTGATGTAGACCTGATGATAGGTGATGACAACTGCCCTGTTGGAACTGTCATCACCGCGCGCGCGAACAGTGAACTTAAAGGAAACCCCGTGTGTATGAATAACTTACGGTTCAATTGTCATCACTTAGCATCACTCCATCATCAAGGCATCGTTTGTGATGTTCTCTCCCCCACGCGAGAGCGTGATGACAGCAGTTTTAGTGCTTCTTCTTCCGTCCGCGTTGCGGCTTCCGTCGCCGTGCGTTCACTTCGTCGCGATGGTCTTCCACCCATTGACTCTGTTTTCGCGATCGCATCTCTTCGCCACAAGGTACGGAGCAATACTTGTCTCTGCTGAATGACTTCACGAAGTACCGGGCACACTCTGGTTTCTCGCAACGGTGAAGCATCTTCCGTTTGTTCACGATGGTCAGTGCCATTACATCTAGCAGGTGTCGCGGTACCGGCTCCCACCTACCACGCTCGAAGTTTGTGCGAATAGTCGGCCTGTCGATTGGACCGCGTGACTCGAATATCTGATCCAGCGACTCGTTCACCGCCTCAACTTGTGACGGCGTGAGTCTTCCCCACGCATTTCGAAGCACAGTTGCCCAGGTTAAAACGTCTGCGATCTCGGTTTCAGGCTCCAAAGCGGCTGGCCTGGGTAACAGAGGGCCGTAGCGGGCAATGAATTGTTGCGCTTCCTTAAGAGCGGGCCACTGTTCCAGTGGCTTAATCGCGTTGAATGTTCCCGATTGCACTGGGAGGTTCACAAGGTCGGAGAGTATCTTCTCCCTTCCCCATCGGCTAATTGCTTTCGCGGTCTGCTGGTCCATAGTCCTCTGCATGACAGTAGCGACATTGCTTAGTGACTAACCATGTACATTGGTTGCGACATTAGCTATTGTCGTACTGTTGGTTATTTATATAGCACAACCGACGGGTGAATGGAAGGAGCAACATGCAGGAGACAGTCAGCACAGCCGAAGCCGCAACTATTCGCGGTGTTTCGCTGGTCGTGATCTACCGAGAAATCGCAACGAAAAAGCTCACCGCCATTCGAGCTGATGGGAAGTGGCGCATTCCGATGGAAGCGCTAAACCGCCGTATCGAGCAGGTAGCCGAATGGAAGAGGCTAGCGGGCAACCGGTAATGGAACTCCCTGTCAATATCGAAGCGGAACGCACGGTGTTAGGCGCGAATCTTTTGCGCAACGAACTCACGGGCCTCTGCGCTGAGTCGGGCCTGCGCCCCGATCACTTCAGCCTAAGCACGAACGGGGAGATATATGGGGTTCAACTTCGCCTGCACAACGAAGGACGGCCATTTGATACCTGTCTGCTGCTGGAAGAGATGGATGTCGCGAAAGCCGGGGGCTTTGACTATCTGTCCGACTTAACACGCGATGTAGTGCTACTTGAATCACACGTCCTGCAACGTTGCCGAGTGCTGATTCTCAAATCGAAGCTGCGGAAGGTTGTGGCAGTTACCGCAGAACTCCAAGCCGCAGCATGTGAGCTAGGTGCGAAGCCTGAAGTGATCATCAAGGAAACAATAGAGAAGCTGAACGCGATTCTTGAGGACTAATAGTGAATACAGAGGACTGCGCCTTCAAAAAGGAAGGCGACAACAAGGCAGAGGAAAAACAAACGGCAAGGCCCGATATGCCAGATGACGTGCTGGACGGCAGACTAGGCCAATTATGCGCAACCCGCTTGCGCCACTTTCCCCGCGCTTACTCGTTCGGTGCGGTAGTGACCACAATCGGCGCTCTGGTACCGCGTATTGATAATCCGCCGATCCGCCCGAACTTGTTTTGGTGCGCAGTGGGCGACAAAGGGTCTGGCAAAAGCCAAAGCCTTGATACGACATTTCGCCTTGTTGAGATGCAGCCGCCAACGTTGCTTGAGGCAAAGTTCGGAAGCGCAGAGGGAATGGCTGAACAGTTGAAGGATACGGGTTCTGATTCCGTTCGCCTTCTGTCTGTCGATGAACTCGGTCACATGCTTGCGAAGTGTGCGATTCAGAGTTCGAGCTTCCCCTATGTGCTGAACAGCGCCTTTTATAAAGACGAGCAAATAGGCGGTTCAAAGAAACAACAGTTCTCAGTTAATTGCCGCATCTCTCTTGTTGGAGGGTTGGTTGAAGAACTTTTCGGTGATGCCTTTGGACTAGCGACAACGGGTGGGCTGTATGACCGTTTTCTATTCGGCCTATGTCCCTCGCCCTATCAGTACCTCTATCGCCCGTTCGAAGGTCCAACCGTCAAACTATCGCCTGCGGTGCCGCGTATCGCTTCGAATGTCTGGGATGAACGTGACCAGTGGGTTAAGGAAGGGATACCCGCCCGTATTGCTGAACTCGCGTTGCGAGTCGCTTACATCTGCGCAGCAACAGACAGGCGCGAGGTAGTGCAGGCGTCCGACCTAAAACCGGCGATGGCATTCGCTCAGTACCAGGTGCGCGTTCGAAGCGTTCTCGCACCGAACGTTGGCGAGAACCCAGACGCGAAATGCGCAATCAAGATCCGCTCATGGTTGCTAGAGAACGCACGTGGCGGGGCATGGGTCCGCCGTCACGATCTGGACAGAGGCATCAATAGTTACCGTCTTGGCCCCGGAGTGTTCAACCGTTGCTTAAACAATCTCTGGTTCAACGGAGAAATCGAACTAGACGGGAAGGCCAAAGCCGTTCGGCTTATCACGCAGTAGGAGAAGAGATGGCATTCAGGAACGAAGTTATATTGTCGGGAAAAGTACAGGCCGATGTGCAGAAGCGCAGCGAACGAGCGCCCTACAAGTTCGTATTGTGCCAGAGCGGAGGAAAAAAACGGGATTCGGAAGAACGTTGGCCGTCTCATTTCTTCGACATCGTTTGTTGGCCCGAACATTGCGAGGGTCCGCTTACCGAAATCAAGAAGAGTGATTTTGTTGAGGTATGCGGCCGGTTGGCACAACGACAGTTTGAAGACAGCAAGGGTAATAAACGAACCATTATTGAGGTGATCGCCAGCAAGATTGAAGTCGCCGGCGACAATCGAAAGACGCTTACACCGGATTACAACCTAGATATTTCCGATACCGATATTGAGGTCAGCTAATGGAGAACTTAAGGAAAGCCTTGGCGCGAAAACGACTGGAGAACTTAGGGCAAGCGCTGACACGAAAACGCGGAATTCATGCACCCAAACCAATCATTGATCGTATTCGTGAATACGTCAGCAACCCGGCGGTTGTAGAAGGTTCCAACGTTGATGATGCGGTGACGATGTACTTCGGGCTGCCGGAAGTGCTGGCCGATGATCACAAAGTTGAGTGCGCATTCGTTTATTTACAGCGGGGCGGCGAATTCACAGAGGAATAGCGATGGTGGACGAGGACGTTGCAGAAGAACAGAGTTTCGCTACCGATGATGTGCTTCTGACTGAGTTTCTGAGCGAACCGATATCAGAGCGCGTTCTCACTTGTGACCTTTTGGAGTTCTTTCAAAGTTACGTGAATAGCAACTGGCAGGCATAGAAGCAATGCGGACTGAATTGCAGCAAGTTCTAAATGCGGTGCGAGAGATGCAACCGGACCAGGTACCGGAATTGCTTGGTGAACTAGAGGTGATCCGGGCGACGGCAACGATGAAGTTGACAGTGCCCGCCATTGCACCCCACCACGACGAACTACTGAGCGTTGAAGCTGCTGCCGAACGTCTGTCTATGAGCACTGATTACCTGTACCGCAATTCACACAAACTTCCCTTCACCCGTCGCATGGGCCGCAAACTACTCTTCTCTTCTCTCGGTATTAACCAATACATAAACCGGAACAGGCGGTAAAAATGCCTTACTTGCTACTTGCCAACTATATCCATTAATGGATACCATTACTGACATGGCGAAAGAGATCAAAGAACAGACCTGCCAGCGATGCGGATTCAGGTGGTATCCAAGAACACCGGAACCGCCCGCCCGCTGCGCTAATCCGAAATGTCGATCACCTTACTGGAACAAACCAAAGCGAGGTGCGAAATGAGCAGAGGTAATGGCCGCGTATTCACGCGCAAGGGTTCTTCCTATTTTTGGATTGGCTACTATGCGCACGGGAAGGAACAGCGCGAGGTAGCACGTCACGTTCGTACCGGGGATAAGTTGGAAGCGATGGATGACAACCGCCAACAGGCAGAGCGATTCCTTAAGCACCGCTTGGGCGAAGTAGTTGCCGAGAAGCACGGCGGGTATAGCTTCGTCGGACCATCGCAGATGCGAGTGACGGTCGGCGATCTTCTCGATAGCCTCAAATCCGACTTGGAACTTCGCGGCAAGTGGAATGACCGCGTGGATTCCACGGTGAAGAAAGTTCGCGAGAAATTCGGGACGTGGAAGGCTGTCGAGGCTACCAGCGAAGTTGTTGCCGATTGGCAATTGGCGTTACGTGAGGACGAATACCGAGATGCAACCATCAACCGCTTCTGCCAGATCCTCGGGCAAGCCTTCAAACTGGGAATCGAGCGGAAACGAGTTTCAACCGTTCCGATTATCAAGCACCTCAGCGAAGTGGGAAACGAACGCAAGGGGTTCTTCTCTGAATCGGAAATCCGCTCTGTGATTACGCACCTTCCCGATTACCTGAAAGACTTCATCCTGTTCGCGTACATCACTGGAATGCGCCGGGGTGAGATTAAAAGCCTTCGGTGGTCGGATGTACATGAAGACGCGATCACCCTTCGCCCTGAGAACAGCAAGAACGGCGAAGCTCGGACGATCCCGCTAGAGGGTGAGCTAGAGGAACTAATTGAGCGGTGCAAGGAAGCCCGGAAGATCAAACAGAAAGACGGTTCCGTTCTCGTCTCCGAGTACATCTTCCATGACAAAGGACAGGTGATCGGCGAATTTCGCAAGGCATGGGCCACGGCTTGCTGCATGGCCGGAGTTGGCACGCTTGTTTGCCCGTCCTGCGGTGGACAGATTGACGCGAATTACAAGTGCGAGCCATGTGGGAAGGAATACAAGCGCGAACAATTGCGCTACACCGGGCGCATCGTGCATGACCTTCGCCGCTGTGCAGCAAGGAACCTGCTAGCTGCCGGCGTTCCTCAGGCCGTCGCGATGAAGATCACGGGGCACAAAACGGATAGCATGTTCCGCCGGTATGCCATCGTAAGCGTCGATCAACAGCGTGAGGCTTTAAGGGCCGCACAAGTCTATCGGCAACAGCAACAGGAACGCAGTAAAGTTACGCGCATCAACTAGGAGACGGAAGCTAATGCTTTCACATCGAATCCGCCGCGTGCTCAGGATCTATTTTGGATTCCTATTCGCCATCACGGGCGCAACATGGATTTACGTGTGGGCCGCAGACACCTTCAAAGAAATGCGGGGGGATGCAGGCTTTTTCGGGATGGTCGGCTGTTTATTGTTGCCCCTCGGACTAACAATGCTGGTTACGCTATTTCGACCATTCAAGATTAGCGCTTAGGAAGAAGGGCAGTCGTGATACGTACATTTCACGGACAATCCTGTTTTAGAGGTGGAAGGAAAATGCTGCAAGCTACTGAAAAGAATGGCTCCTCAGGTAGGACTCGAACCTACAACCCTCCGGTTAACAGCCGGATGCTCTGCCATTGAGCTACTGAGGAGTGTCGTACAACGCGCCCGAAATGCGCGAGGTCTGATTGTCTGAGCGGACAGGAACTCCTTCCGCTCCCTACTTTTATAAAGCATTATGCCTCGAACGTCAAAGGTTCATAAGCGTCTCCATCGGGTCCACTTATGGAACTTTAGAATCGATTCAATCGCTTTTTTGGATATCGTGCACGAGCACATCCACCCTACTTCACTAAAATCACGCACCCGAAAGCCGACGAACTGCTGTAACCACCGAAATAACCACGTGCGCTACCCCGTGACCGTCGTTCTCTCGCCCCCCATTCAGGTCACTTTCCGAGGTGCCGATGCTCACTGATGCTCCGTTCGTCCAGGCTCATGCTGTATACGGGCATGGAGCAGACCGGACTAAAACGCGATCCTCGTTATTACCGGCGAGTCTGGTTCGGCACCACATTATTTGTGGCTGCCATCTTCGGTGCTCCTTTTGCGTTTTTCTTTCTCATCTTCGATGGCCCACCCGATCTGAAGTACATGATCTTCATCAAAGCCACGCCCAGCATGGTCATTGGCGTCATATTGGCGATCCTTGCTGGACACCGTGCCGTCTGGTTCCTGCACCGGTCCACCGAGCGCATTGCCCGCGCACATGAACTGGCGCAGGTACGCGAGCGCGAACGCGACCTCGCCCAGCAGGAACTGATCAAAAAGCTCCAAGAAGAACGCCAACTCGCACAGATGAAGGTTCAATTCGAAGCGCAGCTCGCGGAGTACGAGAAATACGCCGCATTGGCTCAACTTGCCCTCGGTGCGGCTCATGAAATCAACAATCCCTTGCTGGGAATCCTTTCGCATCTCGAACTCTCGTTGCGCGACGCAAAGACCGAGGAAGACCGCATCGAGATCGAGCAATGCATTGAAGGCACCAAGAGAATCTCGAAGACTATTCGCGGCCTGCTGAACTACACTCGTCCCGATCCCCTGCTGCTAACGCGCATCAACCTGCAACGGCTCGTCGACGATGCATTCAGTTTCCTGGTGCATCAACCTCTATTCCGCGGCATCTCTCTTGAAAAGCAGCTCGCGCGGGATTTGCCCGAAGTCACTGCCGACGCTAACCAGCTTTCTCAAATCCTCATGAACCTGCTGATTAATGCCGCCCAAGCAAGCCCGGATGGCGGCGTCATAACCGTCACAGCGCAAAAGGTGAAGTTCGCGGATTCCATCGAAATCGTCGTGTCGGATACCGGATCCGGCATCGGTGCCGATGTTCTGCCTCACATCTTTGAGCCCTTTTTCACCACCAAGCGCGGTAAAGGTACCGGGCTGGGTCTCAGCATCAGCCAGGCGTACGTTCGCAGTCACGGCGGAGACATCAAGGTCGACAGCTTACCCAATCGGGGAACGAACGTGCGCATTACTCTGCCGCTGCGTCAGGAAGGACGCATCGTAGCGGAACCGGAAGAAGTGATCGTATAGAGATATGGCCTACAGCATTCTTGTCATCGACGATGAAGCTCTAACACTCAGGACCATCAGCCGTGCCCTGCGCGAAGAGGGATTCGATGTCTTCGTGGCCATGAGCGGCGAAGAAGGCTTGAAGGTCCTTGCCGAAGAGCGTCCTGACCTCGCACTGCTTGACGTGGTGCTTCCCGGCATCGACGGAATCGAAGTTCTGCGTCAGATCAAGAAACAGGCGCCGAACACCATCGTCGTCATGATGAGCGCCTATCGCATGGTGGATCGCGCGGTCGAGTCTATGAAGCTTGGCGCGTACGATTACCTGATCAAGCCGTTCCACCTCGCGGATATGGTCAACACCATTCAGCGTGCGAGCGAAATGCTTTCGCTCCGCGTTCGTTTGCGCCAGACCGTTGAAACCAACAAAGGACGTTACGATTTCGGACGTATCGTTACGCGCAACCCACAAATGGCCGCCATGCTGGAAGTCGCTCGTAAAACGGCGGAAATGGATCGCACAACCATTCTGATTCAGGGAGAAAGCGGTACGGGCAAAAGCGTGCTGGCTCGAGCAATCCACTACAACAGCCCGCGCGAGTCCCAGGAACTGCTGGAACTCAACTGCGCTTCCCTGCCGGAAACCTTGCTGGAAAGTGAAATGTTCGGCTACGAGCCGGGCGCCTTCACCGACGCCCGTCGCCGCAAGGAAGGTCTGATCGAGCGGGCCAACGCTGGCACGTTATTCCTCGACGAGATCGGGAACATGTCCGCCAATGTGCAGGCGAAACTGCTTCGCGTGCTCGAGGAAGGATCTTTTATGCGTCTGGGCGGCACAAGGCCGATTAAGGTTGATATCCGCATCATCGCAGCCACGAACGCAAACTTGAAGGAAGATGTTACCAACGAGAAGTTCCGGGAAGACCTTTACTATCGGTTGAACGTCGTTCCGCTTTATATCCCGCCGTTGCGCGATCGCCAGGAAGATATCATGCCTTTGGCGGTGACTATGGTCGAGCGCTACAACAAAGAGCTGAACAAAGCGTTCACGGGATTTACGCCCGCCGCGGCCGAGGTGATGACCAACTACTCGTGGCCCGGAAACATCCGCGAACTGAAGAATGTCATAGAACGGACGATGATTTTGGCGCCCGGAACAATTCTCGCCGCGGAGTACTTGCCCGAGGAAATCCGCGATTACCAACCACCCGCAACGGCGGAACTGCCGTCCTACACGGATTCCCTTCCCGCCGGACAGCAGTTCATGTCACTACGCGATCTCGAGGACCGTTACATTCACGAGGTCCTGGTCGCCACCGGAAATAATAAAGCGCAGGCTGCGCGTATCCTCGGGATTCATCCGACCTCCCTGATGCGGCGCCTCAAGAAGGAGCAGGAGGTAGAGCCTCAGCCTACTTCTTCTTCGGCCTGAACATCTCCCATTCTGCGTCAGTCATCATTTGGCCAACTTGCGTGAATTCTCCCGCGCCTTGAAGCCATTCACCGCCGTCGATTGTCACCACCTCACCGTTCACGTAACCAGATCCGTCCGCAACCAGGTACGCCGCCAGGTTGGCAATCTCCTCCGGAGTGCCGAATCTTCTCAGCGGCACACGGTTCACCGCTAGTCGTTCCAGCTCAGGTTTTGGCAACAGCCGTGAGAAAGCACCTTCTGTCGGCACAGGACCCGGCGCAATGGCATTCATGCGAATTCCACGCGGTCCCCATTCAACTGCCAGGCTGCGCGTCAAAGCCAATACACCCGCTTTTGCTATAGCGGAAGGCACAACATAGGCCGACCCCGATCCGCTCGAGGCATAGCTGGTGACGATATTCACAACTGTCCCGCCAACCTTGTCAGCAAGCCAACGACGGCCACATGCCAGCGTCATATTGATGGTGCCGTTCAGAACAATGCCGATGACAGCATCAAAGGCACGCGGCGAGAGGTCTTCCGTTCGGGCAAGGATATTACCTGCGGCGTTATTGACCAGAATATCGAGCTTACCCAACTTCCAAATCGTCTCTATGACCGACTCGACAGCCTCGCGGTCGCGGACGTCACAAACGTAGTAATCGATCCTGCCTTTCGTCTCTGCCGAGAGTTCCGCCTGCGTCGCCCGGAGCACGTCCTCGCGGCGCCCGCAGATGGAAACTTGCGCCCCCAGTTCCAGATATCGTTTCGCCATCGCTCGGCCAAGGCCGGTACCTCCGCCCGTGATCAGAGCCCTTTTCCCGTGCAACAGATCAGCCTTGAACATGTCTTCTCCTCTTAGCGACACCGCAGGGTAGCAGGCGCAGGTACATTCTCCAAATCGCCTCCACCAAGGCTCGGAGCGCGATATAAGTACACTTAGTGTCTCTTTCGCGCAATTTTTGTGCGCATCCAGCGTGCAACCTTCTTCCGTTGGAATTAGTCACAGGTTTTGACGTTGGTAACGTTGCAAAGCGCACAATCGTTAAACTAGACTTCCCACGTTCTGCTCCAGCCTACCCGCCGGTGTGGATAGTTTCGCAATGTCTGAGCCGAAACCCAGGATTCTCGTCGTTGAAGATGAAGCGGTTGTCCTCCATACGCTGCAACTGATTCTTCGCCAGCACGGCTATGAGGTGAAGGGAGCCCGCGACGGCGCCGAAGCCATGATGCTCGGGCCATCGTTCGATCCACAAATCCTGCTCTGCGACATAAACCTTCCCGACATCGATGGCATCCGCGTTGCCCTTGGATTGACCGAACGAATCCCGAACCTGCGAGTGGTGCTTCTTTCGGGAGAAATTAGCTCGGCTGAGTTGCTCGACGAAGCAGAACGCCATGGCCATTACTTCGAGGTGCTTGCCAAACCGACCGAGCCGCAGCAACTCCTTCGCGTGTTGAGTTCAAAGGCGACAACGCATCGGGATACTGGCGGTATCCATCGGGTGAAGTAGGCCTACCTTTTCCGTAAATCGGAAGCAGCCGCGGCATCAAGCATCCAGATGAGTTTTCCCGAAGTTGGTTGGATCAACTGCGCCGGAAGACGCTCTGGATCACGCTCTCCCTGCACCACTTCTCTCACGACGCCGGCTTTATCGTGGCCCAGCACGAAGATCATAATCGTACGTGACGCATTGATGAGCGGTACCGTCATGGTAATCCGCATCATGTGCACCTCTTCCACGTAGTCGGCGACCACAAGGCGATCATTCTCGCGCAGAGCGGCCTGATGTGGAAACAAAGACGCCGTATGTCCGTTGCTTCCCAACCCTAGGAAGTTGAGGTCGAACTCAGGTAAGCCCGCGTTTCCAACCGGAATTACACGACGGATCTCCTGCTCGTATAGCGTCGCAGCTTCCTGCGCAGGCTTTTCCGTCAGCAAGCGGTGCACTTTGTTCCTGTCCACGGGAACACGGGATAGCATCGCCACATCTGCCATGTGGAAGTTGCTCGCGGCATCCGTTGGTGGAACATATCTCTCATCGCCCCAGAAGAATTCAATCTTCGACCACGCGATCTGGTTTGCCCATTCCGGCGATGCCAGCATCTCGAAAAGCGGTTTCGGCGTGGATCCTCCGGAGAGAGCCACGGTGAACACGCCACGTTCAGCAACCGCAGCCTTCGCCAGATCGACGAATAGCTGCGCCGTATCTTTGTACGCGGCCTGCTTGTCGGAACTGATATGGATCTCTGTTTTCGGCACGGTTCGGTCCTGTCCGATTTATCTCATTAGCGTGTGCCAGTGGCGATGATCACCGCTGATCAGCAGGTGCGACTGCGCGGGGCCCTCGCTGCCTGAGGAGTAATTCGGGAAACCAGGCGCTGGCAACTCAGCCCACGCTTCCTCAATGGGTGTAATGATCTTCCACTCCGCTTCCACTTCGTCCCGGCGCGTGAAGAGCGTTGCGTCACCACGCATCGCATCGAGCAGCAGCGTCTCGTAGGCAACCGGCGTATCCGCCCCGAAGGCTTCACGGTACAGGAAGTCCATTTGCACTGGGATCGTCTTCATCTGCGTGCCTGGGCGCTTCGCTGCAAATCGCATCGCAATTCCCTCATCCGGTTGGATGCGCATCGTGACCACGTTGTGCTCGATCTGCTCATCAGAGGTACTCGCGAACAACGCCTGGGGGGTTCGCTTAAAGTGCACCCGGATTTCCGTCACATGCCGTGGAAGCCGCTTCCCTGTACGGATAAAGAACGGCACTCCGGCCCAGCGCCAGTTGTTTACGTAGAACTCCACGGCCGCGAATGTCTCTGTCAACGACTGAGGGTCCACACCCGGTTCATCGCGATAACCCACCACCGGTTGACCATTAATCGCACCTGCGCCATATTGTCCGCGAACTGTGCGTCGCGCTACCTGCTCGATTGTCATCGGATGAATCGATCGCAGCACCGATACCTTCTGTTCCCGAACGGAATCCGCGTCGAACGCAACCGGCGGCTCCATGGCCGTAAGGGTCAGTAACTGGAGCAGGTGGTTGGCCATCATGTCCCGCAACGCACCGGTCTCTTCGTAGAAAGAAGCGCGGTTCTCCACCCCGAGAGGTTCTGCCGCGGTGATCTCCACGTAGTTGATATAGTTGCGATTCCACACCGGCTCGAAGATCGAGTTGCCGAAGCGAAAGACCAACATGTTCTGAACGGTCTCTTTGCCCAGGTAATGGTCGATGCGGTAAACGTCCTTCTCCTGGAACACCTTCGACACCGTGCAATTCAGCTCTCGAGCACTCGCCAGGTCCCGGCCGAAAGGCTTCTCGAGTACGATGCGCGACCAACCTTTTTCTCGATAATTCAGATGTACGGACCCGAGGCCCTCGACGATCGGTCCAGCCAGCGAAGCGGGAGTCGAAACATAGAACAGGTAATTTGCACTCGACCCGTTCTTTGTCATCTCGTCGAGCTTCTGCTTCAGTTTCGAATAGAACCCACGATCGTTGATGTCGCCGGGCATGTAGTGCAGACGGTTCGCAAACTCACCCCAGCATGTGTCGGTGAAAGCGCGAGTGTCTTTCGCCTTCATCGCCGACTCGTGCATTGCCGTCCGAAACGCGTCGGAGGTCATTTGTGTTCGGGACACGCCAAGAACTTCGAAGTCCGGAGCCATGCAGCCCGCGCAGGCGAGATCGTAGAGCGCCGGCACCAACTTGCGTTTCGTTAAGTCTCCGGAAGCCCCAAAGATAATGAGCAAGCAGGAGTCGGCTTGCGGCAGCGGCGGAACAGTAGCTTTTCCGATTACCGATGGCTGGACAATCGTACTCATCGCTCCCCCCTTTTTGCCAATTTACACGAATCGCACCTCGTTGTGCAGGAACGCAAAAGTAAAAGGGCACCGGCTGCGGGTGCCCTGTCGACAGAGAATTGAATCTAACTTGCCTTCTTTTTCCTCTCGCAAACCGTCACGATGTTGTTGGGATCAAGCGCCTGGCTGTCCACGTGAACCTCTTCCACCTTGCCTTGCTTATTGATGAGGAACGTAGCTCGCCTTGCTGAGTCCACTTTTACGCCTTTGATGTTCATGGTGTTCAGCAGCCCGTAGGCGCGGGTCGTCTCTCCGGACATGTCACCAAGCAGTGGAAACGTAACGCCATTCTGTTGCCCGAATGCGAAGTTTGCGAAGGGGCTGTCCATGCTCACACCCAGGACCTGGGTGTCCGCTGCTTCCAGTTTTGCAATGTTCTCCTGGAAGCCGCGCATCTCCTTCGTTCAACCGCCGGTGAACGCGAAAACATAGAACGCAAGCACCACGTTCTTCTTTCCCTTGTAGTCGTGCAACGAAATTGGCTTCACATCTTTGCCGTCAAACGCCAGCAACGTGAAATCGGGTGCCGTATCGCCAACTTTGATCTTCGGCGGCGCCTTCGCCGCAGGAGCCTGCGCGAGTGCTCCCGTAACCAATCCGAGCAGAAGAGCCAGAATCAGACTTTTTCTCAATTTCACCCCCACTCTTGAAACCCGCCCATCGTACGTGTCTCTCGTATTTTTTTCAATTTTCAACCGTGATTCCGCAGTAGTGCCACTTCCCCCGGTTCTTCTTTTCATCCCACATCCCATGTGGTTACATGGTGGACAGGTGTAGGGGAACATTTTTTCTTTTGCGAAGCAGCAGCACCGGACAGGGTGCAGCTCGTCTAAGCAAGTACGGCCGGACTCATGAGCGCCAGAACACTCAACGACGTTTTCTTTTCGGTTATCGAACGCGACCACCAGCGGGTCATGCTTTACCAGCACGACGGCCAGTGGGTCCCCATCTCCAGCCGCGAGTTGTACCGGGAAGTCATTAGCACGGCTAAGACCCTGATTTCCTGGGGCATCGGGAAGGGCGATCGTGTCGCAATCCTTGCCGAGAATCGCCCGGAATGGGCCATCGCCGACTACGCCACCATGCTGATCGGCGCAGTCGTCGTCCCCATCTACCCCACGCTGACCGGCGAACAGATCGCATGGCTTCTGCGAGATGCCGGAGTACGAATCCTGTTCCTATCGACGGCCGAGCAGTTCAAAAAGCTGGAAGCAGTCCGTGCAAACACGCCGGTCGAGCAGATCGTCATCATGGACACCATACAGTCCACCGGCGCTGTGCCAATGCAACAACTCCGCAAGGCTGCCTGCAGTGATCGCGACCCGTACTTCGATGCCGCTGCCCGCGCGATTGAGCCAGACGATCTCGCCACCATTATTTACACCTCGGGAACCACTGGCCAGCAGAAGGGAGCCATGCTCAGCCATGGAAACCTGACTTCCAACGTCCTCGTGTCCCTGGCCCAATTCCCGGTGGAGCCCGGCAAGGAGATGTACGTCTCTTTTCTTCCGCTGTCGCACGTGACGGCTCGCCACGTGGATTACTCCATGTTCTACCGCGGCATCACGCTCGCTTATCTGCCGGACATTACAAAGCTTACGGAAGCCCTCCTTCAGGTCAGGCCTACATTATTTGTGGGAATTCCTCGCGTATACGAGAAGATCCGCGTCAACGTTGAAAGTAAAGCTTCAGTCGGGTTTAAACGCACCATCTTCGAATGGGCACTGGGTGTCGGACGCGAAAACCGCGACATCATCTTGCGCGGCGAAACTCCCTCATCTCCAAGTTGGAAAGTCGCCAACAAGCTGCTCTTCAGCAAGGTTCGTGAAGGAGTCGGCGGGCGCGTGAAGTGCTTTATTTCTGGCGGTGCACCGCTGGGCCGGGAACTGGCCGAGTGGTACGCCGACATCGGAATCCGCATCCACGAAGGATACGGGTTAACCGAAACCTCCCCCGTGATCGCCGTCAATACTCCACAGGAACACCGACTCGGCTCTGTCGGCAAGCCCCTCCCCAACGTGGAGGTCCGTATCGCCGACGACGGCGAGATCCTCGTACGTGGTCCGTCGGTGTTTAAAGGCTATTGGAACCGGCCCGAAGAAACTGCTGCCGCCTTTGAGGGCACTTGGTTCAAGACCGGTGACATCGGCAATCTCGACCAGGACGGATTCCTTTCGGTCACCGACCGCAAGAAGGACCTCATTAAAACGTCGGGCGGCAAGTTCATCGCCCCGCAACCGATCGAGAGCGTCCTGAAGAATCACGAATTGGTCTCAGAGGCGGCTGTCCTTGGCGATCGCCGGAAATTCCCTGCCGTCGTGATTCGCCCCGAATTTGAAGCGTTGGAACTCTGGGCCCGGAGCAACGGCGTCAGCTTCCAGACTCGCGATGACCTCATCCGTCATCCGCAGGTGCTCGCACTCTACGAGAAGATCCTTCACGACGTGAACGACAAACTCGCTCAGTTCGAGAAGATGAAGAAATTCCTCCTCATACCTGACGACTTCACCATTGCCAATGGGTTCCTGACGCCTACGATGAAACTGCGCCGCCGCGCCATCGAGGAGAAATACAAGCGCGAGATCGAAGCGCTCTACTCGGAGCCGATGCCAATCGCCGCGCACTAGCCTGTCATTCCCGATTTGAACCTGTCGCCGGAAAAACACTGCAAGTACAGCGCTCGGACGCTCCCGCTAGGACGATAATGTGGAGCGACAGTTTCCCTATCCTACGGCCCTTTCGAAACTCTTCCTAAAAGGAGCCTCTATGCGGAAATCAATCATTGTTCTTCTGGTCGTGTTGTGCGCTCTTTCAGTGATGGCAGGAGACAAAGACAATCTCACGTCGTACCTGCTCGTGCAGAAAGTCACAGTCAACAACATGAAGGCGGAAACCTATCCGGCGCTCATTCGCGAGTTCAAGAGCATCGCAACATCTGTGAACTCCGAGGATTACTGGCTTGCGGGAACCGGCATCACCGGCAACTCATACGACGTCTTTTTCGTTTCTAATTTCGCCAATTTCGCTGATCTGGATAAAACCATGCAGGGAATGGAGAAGATATATCAGGTAATCCAGACCAAGAATCCTGCATTGGTGACAAAGTTCGGCGAATCCGAGCAGATGGCACAGTCCACCATGTGGCACCTATCCCCCGCTCTTTCCTACCTGCCGGAGAAGGTCGACACCGCTCACGCTACCTATTGGATGGTCTACACCTTCCACATCAAGCCAGGGACGATGAGCGCCTTCAGCGAGTTAGTTCGCGAGCGCATCGACATTGTGAAGAAAGCCAACCTGAATGACCACTGGATCGCCTACAACTCCATTGCCGGTACCGACACGGCGATGATGTTCGTCATGCCTATCGCCTCGCTCAGCGATCTCGACCGCGACGACTCCGAAGCCATGAAGACGGCGTTCACACCGCTGGTTCGCGAGCACCTGGAAGCTGCCGTACAGAAGACCGTCGCCAAAATTGAAACTCAATTGATCAGGGTAAAGCCCGAATTCAGCCGCCCCGGCCCGAATCTCGTCGCCGCCAATCCTGATTTCTGGACCGTGAAAGAGCCCGTTGTTACAGCCGATAAAAAGGTGAAGAAGACAAAAAAGGCCGAGATGGAAGTTGGCAAATAACCGCTTGCGGCGGGGCTACGGCCTCGCCGCTTCTCCCTTCCTTCCGAGTAGCTCAAAATCCGCGCCCTCACTGCACATCCAGAGCTAAACCTTTTACAATATCTGCCATGCCCGAATCCTTTGTCATTGCAGGACGCACTTTTACCTCCCGTTTGATCGTCGGCACCGGCAAGTACAAGTCCGGGCCGGAAACCGCCGCCGCCATCGAAGCCTCCGGCGCCGAGATGGTTACCGTCGCCGTACGCCGCGTAAACCTCGACCGCACCAAGGAATCCCTGCTCGACTTTATCGATCCCAAGCGCTACTTCCTGCTACCGAACACTGCGGCCTGCTACACGGCCGAGGAAGCCATTCGCACTGCCCGTCTGGGACGTGAAGTCGGCCTTTCCGATTGGGTCAAAATCGAGGTCATCGGCGACCAGAAGACCCTCTACCCCGACGTCCAGGCCACCATCGAAGCCACTCGTGTATTAGTAAAGGAAGGCTTTACTGTTCTTCCGTATACATCTGATGACATTGTAGTTGCGAAACGACTGCTTGATGTGGGTGCCTCTGCGATTATGCCCCTCGGGGCTCCGATCGGGAGCGGAATGGGCATTCAGAACATCGCCAACATACGCATCTTCCGCGAGATGCTCGAAGGCGTGCCGCTCATCGTCGACGCCGGTGTCGGTACCGCATCCGATGCCGCCATAGCCATGGAACTTGGTGCCGATGGCGTCCTTATGAATACCGGCATTGCTCACGCCGGCGACCCCATCCTCATGGCACAGGCAATGAAGCACGCTGTGATCGCAGGTCGCTCTGCCTACCTCGCCGGACGCATGCCGAAGAAGCTTTACGCTACCGCTAGCTCCCCGCTGGAAGGCGTTGTTCGCTAAGAGTCTGCAGAAAGTGAAAGGGCGGCCGTCTGGCCGCCCCTTTTCTTTTTCCACCGTTGCTATCGTTTGGCGGTAGCATCCGGCGATGGGTTCTCCACTCTCCGCTGCTCAGGCAGCAGGTACACCCGCTCTCCCGGCTTTGTATAGTGCAGTTGTTCCCGGGCTTCGCGTTCGATCGCTTTTGGATCGTTCTTCAGCTCATCCACTTGCTTGGTTAGCCGCTGGTTCTCTTGTTCCAGCTGCTTCAATTCCACCTGTAGCTTTTTGTATTCAGCGCGTTTGTTCTGGTAAACCACCATCCCGTTTGCGCCGAAAATTACGTGGAACCCGAGCCACAACACCAATACCCCTACGGCACCGGTCGCCAGCTTCCGCCGAGCACGGTAAAACGTATCGCAGACGTACTGACACATCTGCCCCAAATCGAAATTCTCGTTCGTCTGCTCGTCCTGCAAATCTACTCCGTCATCCATTTCTTGGCTGCTTCGCTCAGCTTGTGCAGGTCGCTCTCGCTTCGCGATTCTGTGTACACCCTCGCTACCGGTTCGGTACCGGAAAGCCGGTAGCATACCCATGACCCATCATCGAAAACTGCTTTGAATCCATCAGTTCGGACAATTTCCTTCACCTTCCGTCCGAACATTTCTTTCGGATGTGACTCCAACTTGCTAGTGAACTTCGCCTTCATCTCCGGCGTCAAGCGGAAGTTCTCTCGAAGTGGGAAATACGAACCAACTTTAGCAAATATGTCGCGCAGCAGCGCTCCCATCGGCTTCCCTTTTACCGCCACCATTTCGCAACACAGCAATCCCGCCAGCACTCCGTCTTTCTCCGGCACGTGGTAGCGGATTGACATCCCCGCGCTCTCTTCGCCGCCGATCGCGATGGCATCCTTATTGATCAACTCTCCGATGTACTTGAATCCCACCGGTGTCTCATACAACTGCACCTTGTGATGTTCCGCAATCCCGTTGATCAAGTTCGTCGTCGCGACCGACTTCGCCACACCGTTATTCCATCCGCGGCTCTCCACCAGGTACTCGAATAGAAGCGCAATCACGTAGTTCGGTTGGATGAACGTCCCATCTTCGTCCACGATACCAAAGCGGTCCGCGTCACCATCGGTCGCGATCACCAGTTTTGCACCCGTCTCGCGCATCTTCGCTTTCGCGTCCCCGAGCAGGTGATCGTCCGGCTCCGGCGCGTGATTGCCAAACATCACATCGCGATAGTCGTGCACCGTGGCGCAATCGATTCCCGCGCTTCGCAAAAGTTCGTCGGAATATCCGCGAGCGGCGCCCCAGAACGGGTCGAACACGATCTTCATCCCCGACTTCTTGATCGCCTTCAGATCTACGATCTCGCCCAGTCGCTTCATGTATTCCGGCTTGGGATCGCACGCCTGCACTTTGTCCGTTTTGGGTTTCGGACCAGGCGCGGGAGCATTTGGCGACGGATCTTCAGCCGGAACGCTTGCTTCAATATGCTTGGTTACCTCGGGCAGCGCGGGCGCTCCGTCTGGCGTCGAGAACTTGATCCCGCTGTATTCCGGAGGGTTATGAGACGCGGTAATGTTGATCGCGCCATCCGCCTTTGTGCGGATTACCTCGTAGGAAATGGCCGGGGTGGGTGCGGGATCAGCATTCAACATCGGAACAATCCCCTGTTCCGCCAGCACGTCCGAAGCCACCGCCGTGAACTGTTCACCTAAAAACCTCGGGTCACGGCCCACTACAACCCGTGCTCCTTCGGGCCTTACCGAAATGACATATTTAGCAATGCCGGTGACAGCCCGGCGCACGTTTGCGTATGTGAAATCTTCGGCAATAAGACTGCGCCATCCCGATGTACCGAATTTAATAGTGGCAGCCATTTCAAGTTCCTCTTATCTTCTTACCAACAACTATTAAGACGAGAATTCTAACTGATGACAGACGCTCGCATAGTGTTGACTACGACGGATTCGAGAGAAGAAGCCGAAAAAATCGCCAATGCCCTCGTCCATCGTCAACTGGCCGCGTGTGTCAATATCGTTGGGCCGATCACTTCTATTTACAGTTGGAAAGGCAAGGTAGAAAACGCGCAGGAATTCTTGCTTCTGATCAAGACCACCGAGGACGCCTTCGAGCCGCTTCGTGACGCGGTCCGTGAACTGCACTCATATGAACTGCCGGAATTTATCGAGCTGGGAATCAGCCGCGGAGAAGGTAAGTATCTGGCTTGGATTACACAGTCGGTCCACTACGAGTAGCGCTGTCCGCTTTGCGTCCCCGCAAGTTCAGTCTCCAGTAATCCAGTTGAAAAGCAGGGTCCTCAACGGCTTGCCGCACCATATCTTCGACAAACTCGTTCCGCAGCCTTTCATCGGTGATCGCCTGTAGAAACGGCCGCAGGATTACCGTCGGAAGAAACTCGCGATATTCCTCCGCCGACCCGAGCCGAAACGCGGCCGGTTCCAGCCAGGTTTCGATATTCACAAATCCGGCGCGCGTCATTCGTTTTGCGGTCGTTTCTGCCGAGGCGAACTCCCACGGGTATTTCCAGTTCCCAAAGAAGCGCGAATACCGCTCCGAGTGCATCAGGTTCATGATGCGCCGATGCACATCGTGCAGGTTGGCCCCACCGCCACACTGTGCCTCGATTCGCCCGCCCGACTTCAAAGCCATCGCAAGAGAACCAAAAAGAGCGTCATGATCCGGGACCCAATGAAACGAAGCGGTACTGAACACAACGTCGAACTCGGCGGCAAATGGAAGGTTGGCCAGGTCAGCCCGCACAAAGCTCACACGATTTCCGTAGCCGGTTAGGTTGGCTGCAGCCTCGGTAAGCATGTTCTGCGACAGGTCGACGCCCACCACCTCGCCTCGCGGCAACCGATCCAGCAGCTTTGCCGTGAGTCGTCCTGAGCCGCAGCCTGCATCCATCACGCGCTCGTCGCCTGCAAGTTGCAGGCGATCGAGCACCTTCAAGCCCCATTCAAATTGCGGATTGGAGACCTTGTGATAGACCTGCGAGTTCCATTCATGCGCCGATTCGGTCATCTGGTACTAGATTGCGGATAACGCCTCGTCGAGTTCCTTCACGATGTCCGCCACATCCTCAATTCCCACCGAAATTCGCACCATGCCGTCCGTAATACCGATCGCCTTCCGGCCCGCGGCACCCACCGCCGCATGCGTCATTGTCGCCGGATGTGAAATCAACGTCTCCACTCCGCCCAGCGATTCGCCCAGCGAGCACACAGGTCCAACCCGCTTCAGCAGCTTTTTCGCATTTCCAAGCGAACCCGTCTCGAACGTCACCATTCCGCCGAATCCACCCATCTGGCGTTTCGCCAGTTCATGCTGTGGATGTTCCGGCAGTCCCGGGTAGAACACCTTTTTCACCTTCTTGTGATCGTTCAGGAACTCCGCCACGATCTGCCCGTTCTCGTTATGCCGTTCCATGCGGACACCCAGAGTCTTCGCGCCACGCAGAATCAGGAAGCACTCAAACGGCGACAGGATGGCTCCGGAAGCTTTCTGCAGAAATGCCAGCTGCTCCGCTTGCTGCGCCGTCGTGCAGACGATCACGCCGCCCAGGCCGTCGCTATGGCCGTTCAGGAATTTGGTCGTCGAGTGCATCACCATGTCCGCCCCCAGCTCGATCGGGCGCTGGAAGAACGGCGACATAAACGTGTTGTCCACAATCAGTTCGGCTCCGCGCTTATGCGCGATCTTCGCGACGGCTTCGATATCGCTGATCGTCATCAGCGGATTCGTCGGTGTCTCCAGCCAAACGTACTTTGTGTTTTTGCGCATCGCGCGCTCGGTGGCCCGCAGGTCCGACGTATCGACGTACGAGAACTCCAGGCCGAAGTTCGTCATCACCTGGTTGAACAGGCGCGGCGTGCCGCCGTAGACGTTGTCCCCGCAAAGCAGGTGATCCCCCTTCTTCATCATCAGGCAGACAGCGGTAATCGCAGCCATGCCACTGGAAAACACGCGCGCGGCAATTCCGCCTTCCAAAGCAGCAAGGTTCTCCTGCAAACGATCGCGCGTCGGATTCGTTACTCGCGCGTACTCGTAGCCCTTCTTCGGCTTCCCAAGTTCTTCCTGGACGTAAGTGGAGGTAGCGTAGATGGGAGCGCTGACGGCGCCGGTTTCGATGTCAGGCTCTCCGCCAGCGTGAATCGTCTTGGTAGAAAAACCGTATTTGGATATCTCTTTCTTCTTAGCCATGATTGCCTCTGATCTTTCTGATGTGAACTGCTTCTTCCTCACCCACAAAAAATGCGGCACGAAGCCGCATTTAGATTACCCAATCCCAATTACCCGTCTACCCGATCAGTACGTCTCAAAGATGTTCTTCGACAAATACCTCTCCGCCGAATCTGGCACAATCGTCGCCACGCGCTTGCCGGGACCGAGTTTTTTCGCCACCTGCATCGCGGCCCACACATTTGCACCGGCGCTTGATCCGGCCATCACGCCTTCCTGCCGCGCCAACTGACGCACCATCTCGAACGCGTCCGGATCCTTCACCATGATGATCTCGTTTGCAAGGTCCCCGTGAAATGTCGACGGAATGAAGCTTGCTCCGATGCCTTCGATCTTGTGATCGCCCGGAGGCCCACCGCCCAGCACCGATCCCTGCGTTTCCACCGCTACCGCAATCGCTCCCGGACAATGCTCCTTCACATATCGCGCCACGCCGCTGAATGTTCCGCCGGTGCCTGCGCCAATCACCACGGCATCCACCCGGCCACCCATCTGCTCCACGATCTCGCGACCCGTGGTGTGATAGTGATACTCCGGGTTTGCCTGGTTCTCGAACTGCAACGGTAGATACGAATTCGGAATCTTCGCAGCCAGATCGCGCGCACGCTTGATCGCTCCGGCCATGCCCTCATCGTCAGGCGTACGGATTACTTCCGCACCCAGCGCCTGCATGATCATGACCTTCTCTTTCGAAAATTTCTGCGGGACGCAAAAGATCACCCGGTATCCTTTGTTCACTCCGATCAGCGCCAGCCCGACACCAGTGTTGCCGGCCGTGGCTTCAATGATCGTTGCTCCGTCCTTAAGTACACCCTTTTCCTCGGCATCCTTGATCATGCCGATGGCGGCGCGATCCTTGATGCTTCCGCCCGGGTTCAGGTACTCAAGCTTGACGTAGATGTCGGCACTGTCGCTCGGCACCAGCCGCCGTAAATGAAGGAGTGGGGTTTCGCCTACGAGCTCGGTGATGCTCTCGGCAACTCGGAGCCGCGTCGCTTCCTGCGTTTTCATGGGCACTGTACAGGTTACGAGAGGATTTCTTACGAGTCAACGAACGCTCGTACGAACTTATTTCGTTCACCGCCCAAACAAAAACGGCGCCAAAACTGGCGCCGCTCTCAACCTACTCGAATACTATTGTCCGCCCGCAGAAGCGCTTTCCTGCCCGGCGTAATAGCCCGTCCTCGTGCGCACGAACAGCTTGCCGTGACCCGGAGCCTTCGCTTCCACCTTCACCGTACGATAGCCGCCCTCGGCTTTGCTGGTCGCAGGCTTGTAGCCGATGATGTACTGGTTGCGGATATCGTGCGCCACTGCACGCGTAATCGAATCCACTTCGCTGATGTCTCTCGGGAAGAACGAAATGCCGCCGGTTCTCTCGGCCAGCGTCGAGAGCGCACGTCGTGCGCGCTTCTGCCGCTCTTCACCTAGAATGCCGATCGAATACACCGTCGGCCCGTCTTCAGCTTCCAGCTTCCGGATCGCCTGCTCCAGCGATTCCCGGCTCGCATTATCCTCGCCGTCAGTCACGACGAGAATCACTCGCTTATCCAGCTTTGCGTTCTTCTTGAGGTGCTCGGCCGATGCAACCACCGCATCGTACAGAGCAGTCCCGCCGCGCGAGTCAATCTTCTCCAGCCCTTCCTTGAGCAGCGTAAGGTTCGACGTGAAATCCTGATCGAGGTAGTACTCATCGTTGAAGTTCACGATGAACACTTCGTCATTCGGATTGCTCGCCTTCACCAGGTTGATCGCCGCCTGGTTCACCGCCGGACGCTTGTCTCGCATCGACCCTGAGTTATCAATCACAATGCCCAGTGCCACAGGCACATCGCGACGATCGAAAGACGATATCTTCTGCGGCTGGCCATTCTCGTAAACCACGAAATCCTGCCGTGCCAGATCCGTCACCAGACGCTTCTTGTCATCCACCACCGTTGCGTGCAACTGGACTTCTTCCACGTCCTTCTTGAAGACGAACACTCCATCGTCTTCTCGGCTCGGCGCCTGACCTTGTTGGGCTGGAACCTGTACGGTGTCGCCCGGTTGATTGGGCGCGTCGCCTTGCTGGTTCGTGGGAGCCTGATTCACAGGCTGCTGGTTTGTGGGAGGCTGGTTCGCTGGAGTCTGGGTTGCCGGCGGAGGAACCTGTGCCAGCAATCCGGTGGCAAGAAACAACACAAGTGCCGCCGAAGCGGCACCCTTCATGTCGAACATAGAAATAAGAGAACTTAGCTTTGGGAATTTAGTCCGAAGGTGCATAGTAGCCCGTTTTTGCATAAACGTGGAGCGGCGGCAGCCCCTTGGGCGGATTCAGCTTTACCTTGATCTTCCGCCACTTCCCATCGCGCGCTGGTTTGTTTGGACGATACCCGAGTACATATTGGTTGCGCAGCTCTATTCCAATCTTTGTAGCCACGTCCGCCAACTCGTTGGGATTATCTATCGTAAATGCCCTGCCACCAGTAACATCGCAGACTTCCGAAAGCACAACTGGACCCATCTTTTCTTCCGGCGTCGTCGGCGAAGAATCGTAAATTCCGATGCCGTAGATCTGGACGTCCGCTTCCTTTACCAGTGACTTGATTTCCTTTTCAGTATACCGGCTGTGATTGTCACCACCGTCGCTGATGATCAACAGCGCCTTCTTCTGCCGGTCTGCCTTCTTCATCTGATGCAGACCCATGTAGATCGCGTCCATCAACGCTGTGCGCTTCTCCGGCTTCGCGAAAATAATCTTCGACTGGATGTCTTCCACTGACTCGGTGAAATCCGATAGCAGCACCGGACGATCGTTGAACGTCACCATGAAGAACTCATCCTGCGGGTTCGCTGTCCGGAAGAACTCCACCACGGCTTCGCGTGCCTTTTCGATCTTGTTCGCCATGCTGCCCGAAACATCGAAAATCACGCCCAGCGAAATCGGCACATCTTCACTCGAAAAGTGCCTGATCTCCTGCTTGTCCGATCCTTCAAACAGCTCGAAGTTGTCCTGCTCCAACCCGGTTACCAGGCGGTTCATCGGATCTGTAATCGTCACCGGCACCAGCACCAGGTCCACATCCACTTTCATGGGACGTGTGTGTGTCTTTAATGTCGGATCCACGCCCCCTTTCGGCATCTGCTGTGCCGATGAGTTCGTTCGCGGCTGAATATGTACTTCGTCGTTGGTTTGTGCGATGGCCAGGGATAACCCAAAGAATAGGAGCGTGCAGGCGGCGAGGTAGCGTAGCACTCGTGTCTCCCGATACTCTCGTCCAGTCCTCACGTCCGGCGAGAGCCTCTGAAGCAACCAGCAGCGGTATCGTCCGCCGACTTTTCCCGTCTTCCGGGTCATAGGTTCCTCAGATTCGCTGTCTCGAATGGTATCACTCCACGAGACTCTTCGTTGTCACTTTTTTGTCAATCCAGAGCTTGTAGAAACGTTCTCTACCCCTCCTGAGATGACGCTGCTCGTAACAAAGTTTCCCGAATTAAGGTCCACATTAATAAGCATTTCAACTCGCCTCCTCTGCCGTTCATATCCGCCCTTTCCCTTTTGACTGTCCGTCCTGCATTACCCTCCCGTTTTTCATGTACGTTTTTCAGTACAATCGGTACTCTCAATCTAGGCCCATGGCAGATATCAAACCATTCCGCGCCCTCCGTTACGACACCAACCGCGTTGCGCCCTCCGACGTCGTTACTCAGCCCTACGACAAAATCTCTCCTGCCATGCAGGACAAGTACTACGCCGCCAGCCCTTATAACCTTGTCCGAATCATCCTCGGCAAATCTGAACCGGGCGACTCCGACTCCGGCAACGTCTATACCCGTGCCGCCGACTCTTTCCAGTCGTGGCGCAAGGAAGGCGTCCTCCGCCCTGAAGCCCGCGAGTCCTTTTACTACTACACTCAGCGCTTCACCGTTCCTGGCACAGCGGTTGGCGCCGCCGGCCCGGTCGAGTTTGAGCGCCGTGGCTTCATCGCCCTGGGTCGCATCCACGACTACACCGATGGCGACGTCTTCCGTCATGAGCAAACCCTCGCCAAGCCCAAGTCCGATCGCCTGAACCTCCTCCGCGCCACTCGCGCCCACTTTGGCCAGATCTTCATGCTTTACAGCGATCCAGCCGGAGATGTTGATCTATTACTTGAGAATTTCACCCTGGCGGTTTCACCCGGAGGCACCCGTCAGTCTGAGGCTGACGCCGCCATGGCCGTCGAGCCCGATATCGCCCTCACCGACGAATACGGTGTGTTGCACCGGGTTTGGTGCATTTCTGATCCGCACGTAATCAAGGCCGTTCAGGACCGCATGGCCGGCAAGAAACTCATCATCGCCGATGGCCACCACCGCTACGAAACCGCCCTCAACTACCGGAACGAATCTCGCCTGGCTGGTCAATCGGCCGGAAAGGGTGCGAATGCGCCCCACGAGTTCGTCATGATGACCTTCGTCAACATGGATTCGAAGGGTCTGGTGATCCTCCCCACCCATCGTGTCGTTCACGGCCTTGCGAATTTTGACCGCGAGAAATTCCTCGAGAGCGCGCGCAAGTACTTCGAAGTCGTCCCCGCCTCCGGCTCCTGCGACCAGCTCGCCAACCGTCTGCACGAAGCCGGACGCCACGGCACCACCCTGCTCGCCAACTCCGGAGACGCCTGCTTCCTCCTCCACGCCCGCCCCGGCGCGGCAGACTCGATCCTGAAAGACGTTCCTGCGCTTCAGCGTCAGCTCGACGTCGTCCACCTCCACAAGGTCCTGCTCGAGCACGTCCTCGGACTCTCCGAAGAATCCATCCGCAACCAGGAGAACATCTCCTATCATCGCGACGCCTCCGAAGCCCTCGCCCGTGTCCGCGAAGGCGCCAATGTCGCCTTCCTCATGAACCCCGTCAAAATGGACCAGCTCCGTGAGATCACCTTCGCCGGAGGCGTGCTCCCGCAGAAGTCCACCGACTTCTACCCCAAGCTGCTCAGCGGGCTCACCATCTACCCGCTCGAATAACCGAAAACTCAACCTTCAGGGCGTCACCAGCGACAGTATCTTTTGTCACTGATTTCGCCCGTCCATTGGGCTATATCTCGCCTAAGATCAGGGGGTATAGCCATGCTCAGCACCGTTGGAATCGTCGCCTTCATGATTGGCGCTGTCTGTTTCGTCGCCGCCGCGATCGTCTGGTACAAGATGGCCGAATGGGAATTCCGCAGCCCCTTCTACATCCTCTGCCCTGAAACTGAAAAACCGGCCGAGATTACCGTCGATGCCAAACTCGCTGCCCATACTCGTTTCGCTGGACACGAAGAGATTCGTATCACCTCATGCTCACGCTGGCCCGACAGACGCGCCTGCAACCAGGACTGCTCGCCACAAGTACAGTTCGTCGGTGACACCCGAAGCGAAACCAAAATTGCCCCCTTCGGGCTCCAACCCGACCAGCTAAGGATTAACAATCCCGTTCACATGACCCGCGAGCTCTACAAACGCATCCAGCAACACCACTGAAGTCTTTCGTCTCTGTCGCCCCCTCGCCAGATCGCCCGCCTACGCCTGCCATCCTGAGCGGAGGGCGCATGCCCGGGACGAAGAATCCCGACGGTGTCCAAATAGCCACAGATGCTCGGAGGCTTCTCCACCGCAAGCGTGTAAAAAGGGCGGGTCACCACGGACCGTCCGATGGTCCAGTGTCGTTTGTAATCTAGCGGCCATTCCCGTTTAGGGACTAAAGTAACCTCGGGAGTTAATTTTTTCTTGTGGAAACTTTGGAGTTATTGTGAGCTCTCAATGAAAATCGTCTTACGTCTCAGACGAGAGCCTTCGCTCCAGCGGAGTGGGAGGATTGTAATGCGGAATAGCAGTTTTCTTAAGGCCCATGTAGCTTTCGTTGTTCTAGCGTTGTTACTTCTCATCATGGTGGGTTGTGGCGGAACCTCATCCTCTTCTCC
>DATMXP010000021.1 GCA_035561515.1 Terriglobales bacterium
TTTGTTTCGGGACCAGGGGGTCGGAGGTTCAAATCCTCTCTCCCCGACCATTCTTCAAAATCCCGCGTAACTCGCTGAAAACCAAGTTCGAGAATTTTCGGCAAACATCAGGGTTCTAAAATCGTCCTCTAAGGCCGACCAATCTTTTCTCTCGCCTCTTCAACATCTTACGCAGCTTTCGCGCGCTTCGATTTTGACTGCGATTTCGGTATATTCGGATTCGAAGTACCGAAGGCAATTCAAAGCCGATTCCATACTCCTCAGCCCTCTTCTTCCGAAATGCAGCGTTATCTTTCACCATGTCGTAGAGATCGTCCATCGACGTCCCCGCGTGACCCAACCAGTAGTCACGAAGACCCTTGGGACATGCAGTTTCGTTCTTCAGGTACGTGTTGCGGAAACGACGGAACGCGTGGGTTCCCGCCTTGTGATCTCCCGTGTGCGAATTCACATAACCAAGCTTACTGCTCCTTAGTCTTCTTCTAAGTAGGGCTTTGTCGTCGCAGCGATATTCCGAACGTCACTGGAGAAAGCTGACGCCTGAATCAGAAGTCCAGGTCACCGTAGCGACATTCCTGGTCTTCAATCTGGATGGTCGCATGAGAAATTCCGTATTGATCTTTCAACATCCTGCGGAGTTCTGTCATGATCCCAATACCTTGTTTTGGATTCTCAACACAGACATGGCAGGTGACGGAATGCACGCCCGACGCCAGTGTCCAAAGATGGAAATCATGTACTTTCACAACGCCGGCAAGCTTCAACATCTCCTGCTGAACAGCTTCGGGGCTGATATCCGAAGGAGTTCCCTCCATCAGCACATGGGCCGTGTCTTTGAGCATC
Organism: Terriglobales bacterium; assembly: GCA_035561515.1. NCBI lineage: Bacteria > Pseudomonadati > Acidobacteriota > Terriglobia > Terriglobales > Terriglobales bacterium. Next base: position 844 of record DATMXP010000021.1, read on the forward strand.
TTGATGGTGCGAGGAATGATGAATAGACCGATCGCAGCGCCGAAGATTGGGTCGGCCAGGTACCAGCCTGTGGTCTTCATAATGATGGCTGCAGCGATGACGCCAATGGAACCGAGTGCGTCACTAAGAACTTCGAGATAAGCCGCCTTCGCATTAAAACTCTCGTCCGAAGAGGAGGCGAGGAGGCGCATGCCAACCAGGTTTATTACCAAACCGAGGCTGGCGACCACCAACATCGGCGTGCTGGTTATTTCAGGAGGATGAGCAAATCGCCGTATCGCTTCGTAGAGAATGTATATCGAGATCAGTAGCAGGATGGCCGCATTCGAAAAGGCTGCCAAAACCTCTGCTCGATAGAACCCGAAGGTTTTATCGTGCGTTGCCGGACGTTCAGCATAGCTCATCGCAAGCAGTGCTAAGCCGAGAGCTCCCGCATCAGTGAGCATGTGGCCCGCATCGGCTACCAGCGCCAAGCTCCCGGTGAGAAATCCGGTGATGCCTTCGGCGAGCATGTATGTCGTGGTAAGCCCAAACACGAGCGCCATCCGGTTCTTTCTCTGTCTCTTGTCGACCACTGACGTTATCACCTTCTGAGTCTGGATTCATTCTCTGCAACGACGCGTCGTCAACGGGGTAAGATGCTAACGAATGACCCGACGCGAAAAACTGTTCTTCGTTCTAGGATTTGTTACGGCAGCGGTGATCGGCGCTGTTTTGCATCACCTTGCGACTACTCCTCATTGAAACGTGCTCAGATTTCACGCTGACATACTAGACATGATGATTGATGTGTAAGAGTCGCAAACAGTGCCACTCGAAGGCTTGTCGGGGGCTCTCTTGTCGGCTACGTGGCTAGTCGGTTTGTGATCGGAGTGAGCCCTCGTTTTGCTAGATCGCCCCTTCACCGCGATCGCCGGAACGGATCATCACCACCTCGGACACAGGAGACACAAAGATCTTTCCGTCGCCGGGATTGCCGGTGTGAGCTTTTTCCAAAATGATTTGCAACACTGGATCAACAAGTTCGTCGGCAACAACAATTTCCAGTTTTGCTTTCTTTACATAATCGATGCCGTCATCGAGTACAGGGTTCGGCGATCCGACGGCACGTGCACGGCCGAAGCCGCGCACGTCCGAGACGGTTACACCAGGCAAGCCCTCGATCTCCTTGAGTGCCTCCACTACCTTGGATAGCAGAAAGGGCTGGATAATCGCTTTGATCTCTTTCATAGATTCACCTAAATCTCCACTTCTTCTCGCCGTGCCTCAAACCAGCGATACAAGGTTGGAAGAACAAATAGTGTGAGTAGAGTTGATGTGACTAGACCACCGATAACCACAGTCGCCAGCGGTCTCTGCACCTCAGCTCCTGCACTGGTCGCGACTGCCATGGGAACAAATCCCAGGCTTGCAACCAGAGCGGTCATCAGGACTGGACGGAGTCGGGTGATTGCTCCTTCTGTCACGGCGTCTTCGAGGGGCGCACCCTCTCGGCGTCTCTGAAGGATGTAGGAGATCAAGACGACACCGTTTAAGACCGCGATTCCAGAAACGGCGATGAAGCCGACGCCTGCTGAAATACTCAGTGGCAACCCGCGCAATGCTAGAGCCAGTACTCCACCGCTCGCGGCAATCGGCACGTTCAGGAAGATCAATAGTGCCGGCCGCATCGTATTGAAGGTGGTGTACAGAAGAATGAAGATCAAGAACATCGAGAGAGGAACGACAATCATCAACCGCTGTGTAGCTCGTTGCAGATTCTCGAATTGCCCGCCCCAGACAATCCAATAGCCAGTTGGCAGTTGTATCTTGCCCCCCACCGCGGCTTGAGCACCCTTGATGAAGCTTGACAGGTCCCGACCGCGCACGTTTGCTTCCACACTGATTCGGCGATGAATATCCGTTCGGCTGATTTGTGCAGGGCCTTCTTCCGTCCGGAGCTCTGCCAGTTGGCTGATTGGAATCAGGCGCCCTTGAGGGTCAGCAACTTTGATGTTGCCGATCTTTTCGACAGCATCGCGATCCGACTTCTCAAATCGCACTTGAAGGGCAAAGCGTTTTTGGCCTTCAAGCACCTGCCCAACCTCTTTGCCACCAATTGCCTCTACGGCGTCAAGGACGTCACGTGTGTTTATTCCGTAACGCGCAATTTGATCACGTCGAATATTTACTCGCAGATAAGGCAAGCCACCCGTTTGTTCAGCTTTAACATCGGCTGCGCCTTTAATCTGAGACACCACTCGGACAATCTCGTCGGCCTTCTGCCGCAGCATGTCGAGATCGGTGCCGTAGAGCGTGATCGCAACGTCCGAACGAACGCCGGCAATCAACTCCTGCATTCGCAGTTCGATTGGCTGCGAATAGCTGAAGATATTGCCGGGTACGTTGTCATTAAGCGCTTTGTCAAATGCCTCAATTAGTCCTTCACGAGTAGAGGCCGTCTTCCACTCATCGTGGGGCCTGAGGATGACGTAGATATCACTCACCTCAACGCCCATCGGGTCTGTCGCGATCTCTGCTCGCCCTGTACGAGAGATCACGGTTTTCACTTCAGGAAACTGCCTGAGGACCTTTTCAGCCATGGTTGTGCCGTGGACCGACTCTGACAGAGCAACGCTGGGAAGGCGCCAACTCTGAATGGCGATCGTTCCCTCATCCAGTCGAGGTATGAACTCGGCACCCACGAAAATGGTTGTGATCACACCTAGCGTCAGCGCGACAACTGCAATTCCTGCGGTCAACCCTGGCCGTGCGATCGCTTTCTTCAGCCATGGAACGTACCGCGCCTTGACTTTGTGGACGAGCTTGGACTCTTCTTCTTTGACGTTCTTCGCGAGGAAAAACGAACTAAGCACCGGCATCAGCGTCAGAGCAAACACCAGCGAAGCAACGAGAGCGAAGATTACCGTCAACGCCATCGGGCGGAACATCTTCCCTTCGACGCCTTCAAGAGTGAGGATTGGGAAATAGACGACGATGATGATGAGTACGGCGAAGAAGACCGGTCTGGCTACCTCTCTCGCCGAATCAAGGACTACCGCGAAACTATTCTTCTCTCCTTTCGCTTTGGCTTCCGAAAGATGGCGGATGATGTTCTCAACCATCACGACGGAACCATCGACGATGAGGCCGAAGTCGATCGCTCCAAGGCTCATCAGGTTACCGCTGATGCCGAACCAGACCATGCCGCCAAATGCAGCTAACATCGACAATGGAATTGCCGCAGCAACGATCAGCGCTCCTCGAATGTTTCCAAGGAAGAGTAGCAGAACTACGATCACGAGTAGCGCGCCTTCGAGCAGATTCTTCTCGACCGTCTTGATGGTCTTCTGCACGAGATGAGTGCGGTCGTAATACGTATCGATGGTCACTCCCGCCGGCAATGTTTTCTGAATTTCATTCAGCTTCCGGTCGACTTGATTCGCAACTACTCGGGAATTTTCGCCAATCAGCATCATCACCACGCCAGTGACGACTTCTCCCCGCCCGTCTCGCGTGGCTGCACCCTGGCGAAGCATCGGGGCAAACTGGACGTTCCCCAAATTCCTTATGTAGACGGGGGTACCATTCTTGCTCGCACCCACGACAATGTTGCCAATGTCCTCAAGCGATCCAACCAGACCTTCGCCGCGAACCACGTATTGCTCCTGGTTGTGCTCGATGTACCCGCCGCCCGAATTGAAGTTGTTGCGCTCGAGCGCTTCGAACACCTTCGAGAGTGGAATGTTGTAGCTGACCAGGCGGTTGGCATCGAGTTGAACTTCGTAGGTTTTTAGTTCCCCTCCATAGCTGTTCACCTCGACAACGCCAGGGACCGACCGCAAGATGGGAGCAATGTCCCACTCGAGTATGCTGCGCAAATCCATCAGTGACTTGCCTTGTCCCTTAACTTCGAACTGGTAAATCTCGCCCAACCCCGTGCTGATCGGCCCCATTTCGGGTGTACCGAATCCCGCGGGAATTGCTTCTTTCGCTTGCGGTAAGCGCTCCATGACCAGTCGGCGGCAGAAGTAGATATCCATCCCTTCTTTGAAAAAGATGGTTACCGAAGACAAGCCAAAACGTGAGACGGAGCGAATTTCCGTAACGCCAGGCAATCCGCTCATTGCAGTCTCGACCGGGAAGGTGACCAAGCGCTCGATCTCTAGCGGGCCAAGTCCGGGGGAATTAGTGAGCACGATGACTTGGTTGGGGGTGATATCAGGTACGGCGTCGATGGGCAGCACCTGCATGGCCCAGATACCCACACCAATCACCAGTAAGGTAAAAACGATCACCAGAAATCTATTGTGAAGCGCAAACTCAACGATTCGGTTCACTGTTACTCCTCCCCGCCGATGAGTTCACGCATGAGAGCACTTTTCACATAGAAGCTGCCCTTCGTTACAACTTTGTCACCCGATTTCACTCCGGATTTGACCTCGACCAATTCCGGAGTCCGCTCGCCAATCTCAATCGTTCGTTTCTCGAATTTGGTCGGCTCCGTTTGGACGAAGACCACAGGCTGTCCACTAATCTCCTGCACTGCTGACGCGGGCACGCTGACGCCAGTGCGAGATTCCTTGGTGGGAACCGTGACGGTGGCGAACATCTCGAGTTTGAGTCGACCGGCGGGATTCGTGAGTACGCAGCGTAATTTGGCGGTGCGCGATGCCGGATCAAGCGCATCGCTGAGATAGGCAATCTTTCCAGTGAAGACTTCACCCGGATAGGACGCGAGAGTAACGTCGCATTGGCCACCACGGGCAACGTATTGAATGTCCTTCTCGTACACATCCGCAAGTGCCCAAACCGTGCTGGTATCGACCACGGTAAAGAGCTCTTTGTCGCGACCGACAACCTCGCCCTTCGATACGTCGTATGTTGTAACCACGCCCGCCAGTGGCGCACGAACCGTATTGTGCGAGGCGGTGCGATGTACCGCGTGTTCGGAGCTATTGAGGCGCTTGATGTCCGGATCGCTCATGCCGAAGCGATGCAGTTTCTCTTCCGCTCTTGCAACTTCCGCACGACGGCTTTCAACCTCTGCGGTGGCTTGTTGATACTCCGCGCGGCGAAGTTCAAGCTCTCTCGGAGAGATCGCTTCCACGGCAATCAACGAATTGGCACGTTCGACGGATCTCTTGGCAACTTCTTGTTGTGCCTCTGCTTTGTCCAAGCCACCTAATAAATTCTTGTACTCGCCGACCGACTCACCGAGCTCAATGCTGTCGTAAACGAGCAGCGGTTGGCCCTTCTGGACTCGATCTCCAAGCTGCACGAATACATCTTCGACGACTCCCTGTGAGAGCGGAACGATATGAGAAACGCGCGCTTCATCGGGAGAGATAACGCCTGTCGTCGTAACGACTTGCTGCACCTTGCGCTCGACGGTAGTTGCAAACTCGATGCCGCCGTTCCTCTGCGCATCGGCGCTGATCTCGACGACGTTCGGATCGTGTTTTTCCTCTTGCTCACCTGATGACGACTTTCGTGAGCGCATCAGCAATAGCGCGGCGGTGAGAGCAACGACTACAACGATTCCGGCAATGATTGCCTTTCTATTCACTTTAAAATTCCTTTCCTACCGAAGCCTGGAGTTGGAAGACGGCTACGTTGTAGTCATAGAGTGCGAGGTTGTAGGAGCGAAGTGTCTCGCGATACACACGTTCAGCATCGAGCAATCCAATCAGATCGAGCGCACCCAAGCGGTACGACTCCTGTGCGATCTCGTGAGCTTTTCTGGCCGCGGGCACATACTCCTGCTCTAGAACTTTGACTCGTTCGGTTTGTGTGCTCAGCAACTGGTATCCCTGCTGTACCTCCCGCTGAACCGCAAGCAGTGAACGGCTGACTTCGTATCTCTGCTGCTCAATCTGCGCCGTGGCTCTGTCGATGCCGGCTTGATTTCGGTTGAATATCGGCAATGGCAGAGTGATCCCGAAAACGGCGGTATTAACGCCAAAATCCCGCTTGTAGCCAAATGAAGGCGTCACATTGGGAATCGCTTCGGCCCGCTGCAGGTCGAGATCTCGACGATTCCGTTCGAGCCGCTGTTGAGCAGCGGCAAGATCTGGGCGACTCTGGATTGCCAGTTGCTGCATCTCCGCTAACTGAACAGGTTGCAGTTTGGCAGTCAGCGATTCCGTTACATCGAACTGGCTGGTGAGATTTCCAGACCCAAGCAATTCCAGCAGTGCAGTTTTTGAATTGACCAACTGGAGACGAGAATCTAGAGCATCGGTGTAAAACCGCAATCTTTCCGCTCTAATCCGGTTCATCTCCAAACCAGACAGTTCACCTTGCTTGAAACGTTCTTCATTCAGTCTGATGACGTCATCGAACTGCTTCAAGATCTCCTGGGCGAGAGATAACTGGCTCTTCGCAAGTACGACCGCGTAATAACGGCGCTTTACTTCCAGTCTCAGTTCTCGTTCAACGTTCTGAATATCTGAACCAGTAGCGCGTAGATCTTGTTGGGCCACCTGTGTGCGTTTTGATCTTTTTCCACCAGTCTCAATGGTCTGTCCGGCTCGAAACGTTAGCTCCTGGTTATTCCAGAACGATCCCGGGTTCGACTCGAACAACGGATAGCTTTCGGAGTTTGCATCGAAGTCCGGATTAGGACGCTGTTTCGCTTGCCTTACGTTTGCATTGGCAATGGCAAGATTCTGGCGATCCCGGAGCAAAGTGGGATTGCTACGCATCGCAATCTGTAGAGCATTGGACAGCGTGAGCTGTTCCGGCACTGAAACAGGCTCTTGAGCTGGCAAAGCGACAGGCGCAATCAGCGCCAAAAATATTAATAAACTGCCTGCAATGGGCAGGGCTTTTGAGGTCATTTCGACCACTCCTTCAAACTGGAAATTGAGCTTATCCGTGGGCTGGGAACGGAGACATTCATTTCGCTGCGGGACAACAGTCTGTTCAGTTCGCTCAACCCAACAACGAACAACCGTCGAGTTTCCGAGGGAGGGACCTTAAGTATTTTGGAGGTTCTCTCGACGCTTAGGGAAAGTCCTCGGACGAGAACAACAGCAGCGCGTTGCATGTGACCTAACTGCGTGAGCGCTCTTATCAATTGATCTTTGGTGCAAGTGGGACCTGGCTGCGCAGCTATCCCATTCGCTAACGCTCGCCTCATGAGCGATACGACAGTCTGATCATCGACTTTCGTGCCCGTTGCCCGAATGTGCTCAGCTAATGTGTCGATGATGAGCGTTTCCGCCACCGATTGACTGCCGACAAAGAGCTGAAAGAAGCGAAGCAGGACGGGTGACCACTTGAATGAAAAATGGTCCGCGTCCGCGATGACGCGTCTCTTCGTGAACATATCTGCGAGTCCGCTTGAAATGAAAAACAGTGTCCGTGTAGAGATCGAAACTGGGGTTATCCCAAGGCGATCAGGACAGAAGCAGAGCTAGGCGCGAGGAGGGTGATAATAAGGTTCTGAGAACTCCAGCAAGCGAACCACAGGATCAGGCTGAACGGCCGGTTGGATCGTCGAGACGGCAGCCAATTCAAAATTCGGAGTAGGCGAAACATGGGAACAGCAGCAGAAGCAGTCTTCGTCTCCATCGGGTACCGCTGGAATCGAAGTTCCGTGGTCGTCAGCAGAAACAGCCGAAGACGTCTGGATCGAAGGAGGGATGGGTGGAAAATCGTTGTCAGCCTGACAAAGCGCAGGCACGCCCATGTCCACTACCGCCCAAAGCAGTAGGAACAGGGCCGCGATTCTCTGCCACCGGTTTGACATCTCAGAGCATATGATACGGGAAATCCACCCTGTGTCACAGTTATATGTGACGAACTGTGGTTGATGCCGAAATCAGCCTCGAGAATTTCGCGGTGCATCTCGGTACAAAAGGGGCAAGGAAGAGGTCGGAGGTCAAATCCTCTCTCCCCGACCAATCATTCCAGTGAGCGTTTTGCCCCTCCTTCTACCACGCGCGTTACCTTATCAACGCGCTCTTCCACCACGTCTTTGAGTAAACATCCAACGTTATGCTTCTGGTGCTACCGGCATGGCCCATGCTGTCGAGGAAGTCTTCGCAGGCAAATCGCTCCGCTGCGGTCCATAAATCACTCCTTGAGCGATGTAGCTTTGTGGCTCAATAAGAGAATCTGCGATAAATGGACCTTTCCATCTCGATCTTCAGGCTCTTCATGATCTCCTGAGGGTGGAAGCCGATCTTCTTGAACCCCTCAGCGGCGCTTTTCTTCGCATTATGGAAGGCTTCATCGTCTTCCCAAACGGCTGTCGTTATGACGTTATGGCGGCTCTCGCCATCGGTTTTCTCGTAGACGAAGCCTTCCAAGAATCCAGGCAACGTCCTGAGAAAACTGGCGCTCTTTCGCACAGCTTCTAAGAACGCTGGCTTCGACTCCTCAGGAACGATGAACTTGTCTATTAAAATGATTTCCAATCGTCTTCTCCTGTCTCAACCGATTGAAGCAATGTTCGGCCCTGGTTCGCATTGGAAACAGCAATGCCCGTTTCCAACAACCATAGCTGGATTTTCGTACCAATGTCTTTGGGGTGGTCTTCCTGCAAGTAGTGAATCCCTGAACCGAGGTGGACGAGCTTGCAGTTCCTGAGCTTGTTAGCAAAGCTTTCGGCGAAAGTGGGCGACACGAGCGCACCGGGATTTCCTACAAAAAACAGCTTCGGATAGGACGACGCTGCCAAGGCGCGGTGCGCTTCCTCCATCGTGGAGTACACATCCGCCGGCTCTCCCGCGATCGGCAGATCATTCGGGAAGCGCCACGTAGGTCGACGCGACTCGGGCGTAAGAAAAGGCGCCCGATAAACGGCCATTTCTTCGGCGGTAAGCTTGCGTACAGTTGCCGCCGGCAGGACGTTCTCAACGAATGCGTTGCCTTCGATAATCATCTTCTCGCCGACTCCTGGCGTTCTGAACTTCTGAAAAGCTTCGCGTGCAGACACGTGAAAATCATCCCAAGTCGGCATGGGGCGGATGAATTCCATAAACGCAAGGCCACGAACGAATGCCGGCCTGCGCGCAGCCAGGTGAAAGGCCAGCGCCGTGCCCCAATCTTGTGCCACAACAGATGCCGACTCGATGCCAAGCTTCTCGAGGAAGGCGTCAAGGTAGCGAACGTGATCGAAAAAGCGATATTCGATATCGGGCTTACCGGACTGGCCGAAGCCAATGAGATCCGGTGCGATGCAATGCGCGATCGGTGCTACCAGCGGAATAATGTCTCGCCAAATATAGGACGAAGTTGGATTACCATGCAGGAAGAGAACAGTGGGCGCATTGGCATTTCCCGCTTCGCGATAGGCCATGGAGGACTCCAACACGGAGACTTGAGGCAATGCAACATCAGGAACTACTTTCATTTCAGGTCCTTGAAAACGGTTTCAAAGATGATGTTCTTGAAACGGTCGAGAGCGGCCGGCCCGCGCTCAACTTTCATGCGAAGGATCGCACCCTCCCACGAAGCCAACAGGAATTCGGCGAGGTCCGTGGGATCGAACGTGGAATCAATCTCGCCGGCGGACTGAGCCTCGGCAATGCATGCCGCAAACGGAGCCCGCCACTCCTGAAAGATTTCTTCAAGGCGCTTGCGCAAGAGCTTGCTCTGAGAACTGGCTTCCAGACTGAAGTCGCCAATCAGGCACCCGCGGCTCCATCTTGCGCTCTCGAGTCTCCCACTGATGATTTCGAGATAGCGCTTGAGACGCTGCCGGGGGGTCAGAGACTTGTCCTCCAACGCCTCTTTCGCCAAACTCTTCGTATGCGTGAAGTATCGATCGAGTACCTCGCGAGCAAAGGCTTCCTTGGATCGGAAATGGTTGGTGAAAGAACCTTGCGGGGCATCGGCTGCGGCACAGATATCTCGCACGCTTGCGCCCTGATACCCGAACTGGAACATCATCTTTAGACCGGCGTTGAGGATGTCTTCCCGAAGCGAAGGTTTGCTCATATGAATGATAATACGTACGTACGTATTAATCGTCAAGCCAGGCCTGGCACGGCACTGGATGAATTGTCATTCGTGGAACAGGTAAGCGGGTTCAGATACGCCTGGTGATTCTGTTTTTCGTTGTTCGGTCCGCTCAAAGCGAGCACAATTGCTCTACAACTCGCCGAACCAGGACGGTCGCCATGGCTTGTCAGACGGATATTCTGATCCGTGATTTCCGGGTCCGCGGCAATTACTTCAACCAACGGAGTCTGGTTTCAAAAGAGGCTTTTCATTATCTGAGAAAGGATGGGCAGCGAACTCGTTCCCCCGGCTATTCTCCGCCGGAAGTTTCCATCGAGTTCGAAGATGGAACGATCGGGAACCTTGTCGTCAGCGAAATCGATATTCCGTTTCTCTGTGATGACGATTTCGAAACCGCTCGACAGTATCTTTCCCAAATCTTGCAGGCGCGCAGTGGAGATTCGCAGGCAGCTCAAGGCCTGTATGAGGCGGCCCGTAAGCATCCCTGGTTCGCTCGAGGCGAAAACTGCCTTCCCCAAGAGACTCTGTATGCCGTTCCGTGTACCAGCACAAATCCACACTCAGGAGAAGAAATCAGCCAGAAGGGCTCGATCCTGCTGCAGCTCAGCCAGAAGGGGTACCCGGTGCCTGATTTCGTCGTGATGACGGCGCAGGCTTACCTCGATCGAGAGCAGCATTTGGAACAACATTTTTCTGACGCAATCTCCCAACTGGAAGCCTTGACCATGCAGGGCCTCGGAGATCCGGCCAACCCTCTCGTGTTTGTCATCCGCTGCGCCACACCGCGTTACATCCCCGGTGTCATGGACACATACCTGAACGTCGGGATCACTGAGGCCACGCTCCCCACGCTGGAAGAACGATATGGTGCGCGCGTCGCCCGGAGAATGTTTCTCAATAATCTCGGCAACCTCTCCCTTCTGTTGGGCGAAGGAGAAGGTGTCCCTGGTGCTACACGTGATCTGACATTGGTGGAAATTTCGGGCTTGGTGGACAGCTTCCTCGCAAAAATAAGAAAGCGCGACCGGCGACTCGTCGAGGACGCGCCTCATCAATGCATGTTTTTCGTTCGCCAGTCATATGAAGACTTTGAACAGAACCGGGAACTTGTCCTCACGCTCGGCCGAGGACAGCAGTATTCTCCTTCGCTGATTCTCCAGAAAATGGTTTGCACCGTTCGGGATGAAACCGCCTACGCGGGAGTGGTATGCAGCCGCCATACGCAGACAGGCGTAGGAGTGGAACTCCAAATGGCGCATGACATCTTCGGCGAAGAAATCATGACCGGAACAACCGAGGTACAATCGCTTGCCTTCAGTCATCGCGAAGAGGTCAAGGAAGGCTTCCCCGCCGTTTACCATTTCGCTCCACACCTTGCGGAACTCGAACGAGAGTTCGAATCGCCCGTGACCATCGAATTCGCTGTCGAAGCGACGAAACGGTTCCAATGGTTTGCGCTTCTGCAATTGAACGAAACGGGCATGTCCGGTCGTGCTGCCCTTGCAGCCGCCATCGACCTCCACAAGTCCGGCGCCATCTCGCGCAAGCGAGTTACAGAGCTGGTCCGTCCCTACCACATTAAGCAACTCTCCAGCGACAGCATTGAGGAAGACTCTTTCGCGCTCCTGAGCCCTTTCTGCACCGGCGTGAGTGTTCTTCCACGATCAGCGGTATCGGCCCGGGTATGCTTCTCGGCAGACGCTGCATTGCAGTTGAAGGGCGCAGGCGAGAAGGTCTGTCTCTGCAAGGAAACGTTCATACCGACCGACACGGTTGTAATGCACGAAATGGATGCGCTCCTCAGCCTGACGTCGGTTGCCATCCACGTGGTCACCATCTGCCAAAGCTTGGGTATCCCTGCGCTGCTCAGCCTGGAGAAGAATGGAGTTAAGTTCGAAGGCGAGTGTCTCGTCAATTCTGCGGGCAGAATCATGAAAGAAGGCGATTGGATAACGATTTCTTCGCGCCGCCAAACCGTGTACGAAGGGAAGGCGCATTATACGGCCGCCCGACTTCTGCGTTACATGCAGGGCGAACAGGTAGACTTTTCACCTGGTGAGCAGACCGCTTTCGACTCCGTTGCCTATAACTACCGCTATTACCAGCAACTCATCAAAGGTTTAACCATCGGCACGATTTCCACCCTCGACGAAATCACTCGGCTTGTGAACGTGGAACTGCGCGCCAGTCCGGACGAGGCAACAGCGCTTGTAAATAGCTGGTTTGACGAGCGCGAGCAAGTTTACGTCGAGAACGTCTTCAAGAGTGACATCGGAGACCACCTGGCCCAGAGCCGCGTGTTTGATCTGCTAACGCTCGAAAGAAAGATCACGTTCTTCAAGCGCGCACTCGCCAAGTGTTCTCGAGAACATCTATCCGGGTACGAAGCAGGTGCGTTCATGCTTGGTCGTTTCCTCTCAAATCGCTATCCTGTTCAATTCTGGAGGTCTTTCGCACCTGCGGAAGTCGCACTACTCATCAATGAATGGGTCCTGTTCGAGAAATACATCCAGCTCTTGTATGACATGGGTGAAAGAAAACTACTGCAAGCCCGCAAGAAGATCTTGCAGGAAGGTCTCGACCCCCTTCGCCTCAATACTGCGAACGTGAAGAGCCTCATCTCAATCAAACTGGCTGGGGTCCCGCTTACCGAGACACAGCACGCGATCCAGGACTGGAACGATCCACAATCGAACCGGGTCATCGAGTTATTGCAGCAGCCTTATTCCGAGTTTTTTGATTTCCAGAAGCAATGGTCAGTCGCCGAACTGGAAAAAATATGCCGGGCAGACAACATTCCTGTCCCCCGGCCTGATGATGTCTAAACGAGTTCTAGCGACCTGCAGCAGCTAATTCGGGCACCTTAACTCCGTACAGGTGATCTCTGTCTATCGCCATCTCCAACTCCCGCAAAACATCCGGGAGTTCCTTGGAATCTCTCGCCGCCACCAACCGGCCCAAGGCGAGAGACAGGGAGAGGACGGCGTTCATTCCGAGGTTTCCCTTACGTTGCATAACCTTGATCTTCTCTTCGTCCGGTGCATCAGGCGGAATCTTTCCACGTTGAACCGCCAGATCCAGTTCCATCAAGAGAAGCTCACGATCCACATCGGCAATGCTGCCTAAGGACGAGATCTTCTGTCCAAGGAAACGGGGAGCCAAAATCTCCGTGACGTTCGCGACAGCATTCAGGCAGCCCTTTCCTCCGTAACGCTTGGCCCTCCGCCACAGTTCCGCTAGGTCTCCGCCAATCTCTCCGACCGTCTTAGCGTTCGCGTACTCGGAGAACTTGTAGACTTTGTCGCGAGGGTTGTATTTGAAGAAGTCCGGATACTTTCGCGTAACCGGGCCGGCTTCAATGATGCTATCAACCAGGTGAATGGCCTCGTCGCTTCCAGCCGATGTGCCAAGCGGTGTCGACCCGGTGAACTTCATGCCATTCTCGAGCATCACCACGACTCCAACACTCGGAATGCCGGCATTTGTCGGTTCCTCGTGTGCTGTAATGTCTGAGATCCTAATGTCCGGATCGATCGCTCGCGTGATCCTCGATCCCTTTTTGGCCATTTCGATCAGCTCGACGACCCTGCTGTACTTCACCAATCGCTCGGTATTCGAACCACCGCCGCATTTCAGACCCAAGGCACCTACCCCAACCGCGATGTCGGCCTCCATCACCTCGTTCGGCGACTTGGAGCGGTGAGACACAACGAGCGCAAGCCCCTTGTCTTTCGCAATACGAGTGGCGAGCAAAGTTTCACTCAGTGAGCCGATCTGGTTGGCTTTGATGAGAGCGGTGTTGATGAGGCCGTCTTCTGCGCACTTCTTTATCGTGGAGTCTTTCGTCGTAACCAGGTCGTCTCCGATGATCAGAATTTCGTCGTCGAGGGCTTTCATTAGCTTCTTCCAGCCCTCATAGTCATCTTCCGCGAAACCATCTTCGATCGACACGATCGGGTACTTCTTCACCCAGCGCACGTACAGATCGACCATTTCATCGGTCGACATCACTTTCTGGTCTTCGGACCGCCAGAATAGATACTGACCGACAGATTCCTTTTCACCCGTCTTTTCTCTGTATGCATTGCTGAGTTCACTTGCAGCGGGATCAAGTGCCAGGCATACGTCCCGGTCGGGCACGAAACCGCATTCTTCTATAGCGCGTACGGCCACCCTCAGTGCGCGCTCCTCGGGCAGCAGGTCCTGTTTCTCTCTCGCGTAGGAGCCGACGATCCCACCCTCGAGGCCAATTCCCACGAAGTTAAGCCCTTCGGAGTCCTGGATGATCTGGATTGCCCGGCCCTGAAGCATGTTGATCATGCGTTGGGCTTCTATATAGTCCTGCGCGGTCAGAGGCAGGAACATGAATTCTTGAAAGCTGAGGTTCCCGCCCATTTCTTCCGTGTGCCGTCCGCCCATGATCGAGTTACGGAACTCCCAGGGCGCGAACACGACCTTACCGTCCGCCAGTTTGATCTCCTGTAAACGGTGTAAGCGAAGCTTTCGGCGCAGTTCGACAGGATTTCCTGTTCGGACCTCGCCTGCGACCGTCGCAACCGGTTCGGCCGACCTGACCTCAGCCGCTTTCGTTGCAGCTTCCAGCTGACGTTGTTTGAAGGCCTTGTATTTGCCGAGATCTGCGATTAGAAAGTCGAAGAGAGCAACGACGCCAACCGTGAACAATAGACGTCCGATGTACACAGCCGACGAATGCGGCCTCATCATTCCGTAGATGACAAGTGCAATGCCCGGCAGGAAAGTGAACCGACACAATGCAAGGCTGGCACGCGGGCCTGCGGCAGAGACAGCAAGGTTCTGGGTCTTGACGCTGGGGTGAAAATTACCGGCTTCCTTATTAACACCGGGATAGAGCCCATAGGGAATCTTAACGAACATCTCTGCGTACCAGCGGAGTCGACCCCAAAGATTCCGACGGAGCTTTTCGAGGGCAGGCCCGGTCAGTTCCGGCCTTAGATTATTGGTTCGAACCGCGGTAAGGTAATGGCCGATCTCGTGGACAGCGATGTTGACATGCCAACCGGCATACCAGATTGCCGCAGAGATCAGCACTTCGACGCTGAGAAACATGTCCCGAATCACTTCGGAGCGTGTTGAAACTTGAGAGGAAATGCTCAGTAAAGAGGTAAGGAACGCCGCGTGGAAGGACACCAATTTGTGGTTAGCGATGATCCAGCCACGGTCCAGCGCAGGCGCCTGAGGATTGCGAGGAAGCAAACGGCGAAAGAGTCCAGCAAATGTTTTCATGGCCGCTAGTCCATCCCGTGCGATTTAGGATTGCGGACTCTTGACCAATTATCTGCGATTCAATGGGACATAAGCCCGCATTCGGCGCGCATTTTATTCACGCCCACACAACGCTGTCGGTGATGTGGAACACACTCGGTAGGACATGGAGTTCGAAAAGCAGCCGAAGAACTTTAGAGCTAACCCGAGAAAAAATGGCTCGCGGTCGTAGTTCTTGACTCTTGCATTTCACGATTGAGCCCACTTCCCGTAATCTGAAGCTCGAGGCCTGAAACCATATGCCGCAGCATGACGAAATGTTCCTTGGCGTTGATATCGGCGGCACGAAAGTGGCTGCGGGGTTGGTCAACACCAAAGGCGAGATGCTCTTTAAGACTCGCGCTCCGATGAACAGCACCGGGAGCGAAGAGGATGCGTTGTCGTCTGTTTGCACCGCAATTGACTCGGTGCTCGCCGAAGCGTCGGCGAAAATCAGGGCTATCGGAGTGAGCACTCCGGGAACGGTTGATCTCGCCACGGGCACGGTCGTGAATCCTTACAACATCCCATGCTGGCGGAATTATCCGCTCGGGCAGGCCATCCGCGAGAGATATGGATTGCGGACCGAAGTCCACAATGACGGGAATGCAGCTGGGCTCGCCGAAGCGCTTTGGGGCGCCGGAGCAAGCCACAAAATGGTGCTGTATGCCACGATCGGCACCGGAATTGGGACCGCTATCGTGTACGGTGGGCGCTTGTACCTGGGCCGCACGCACTCGGCAGGCGAGGGTGGGCACATGGTCATCAACTTCCAGGGACCGAAGTGCAATTGTGGAAAGTCAGGCTGCATTGAAACGTTCGCTGCGGGGCCTGCTATCGCACGGCGAGCCCAGGAAGCTGTTCAGGCGACTTCACATGAGGGAGAGGCACTCCTGCGACTAGTTGAAGGTAATCTGGGGGACGTCAGGAGCGAAACAGTAGCTCGCGCGTGGGAACAGGGGGATCCGCTCGCAACCAGAATCCTGGAAGAAACAGTGAACCTGCTGGCGATTTGGTTTGGCAATATGATTGATTTCATCGAACCCGACGTGATCGTTGTTGGAGGAGGACTGAGCGGATTAATCGCAAGGTGGTTCGAAAGGCTCGGGGAGCAAACGGCACGGTGGTGCAATAATCCGCATTCTCGCGAGATAGCGTTTGCTGAGGCGAAGTACGGACCCGATTCGGGGATAGTGGGTGCCGCAGCTGTGTGCTTCGCGGGTAAGAACTACATCAGCTAAAACTCTGTAAAAAAGAAGAAGCCGGGCAATTTCGCCCGGCCTTTTCTTGCTTGCGACTTTTGGTTAAAAGTCGAACTTGAAGCCCAGTTGGATCTGGCGATTGAGGTTGGATTGCGAAGTCGGCAACTTGCCAAAGCCGGAGCTGGTAACGTTCATATTCGGACCACCAGGAATCCAGGTGTTGGCAAAGTTGAACGTTTCGATCCGGAACTGGCCGTTATACCGTTCGCTGAACTTGAATCTCTTGATGAGCGAGATATCAGCGATCGGCGAAGTTGGGTTGCGAATCCTGCCATCAAAAAATCCGCTCGTCCGCAAGTCCAGATTCGCACTGTTAATGATCTGCCACGCAGGCGTACAAGACGGCGTTGCAGGGGTATAGGTGCCGGTCGCGCTGCTAAACGAAGGGGCGGCCTGGACGCAGGTGTTGAACTCCCTGCCTGCCGTAACCGAACCGGTTGGATCTGCGATCAGGTTTGCATTCGAAGGCAGCGAAACAGGTGTGCCCGACTGCACCGTAAGAATCATGTTGATCGACCAGCCGCCGACTAGCAGTTCCACCGGACGGCTCGCGTTCCCAAGCATGCTGTGACCACGACCGAAGGGCAGTTCCATCAACGAAGAGATCACGAGGCGATGCGGGCGATCAACTCCGCTGATGTTCTTGTGTGGAGCCGGATCTTGAGGATTGAGGAACGACAATGCTTCCTCAGTTTTCGAGAAGGTGTAGGACACCATAACCGAGAGTCCGTTTGTATACCGTTTCTCCGCCAGCAGCTGCAACGCGTTGTACCAAGTTTGGCCGACCGATTCCTGTCCATAAGCGATGGACTGGAACTGCGGATACGGAAGGAGCAGCTGTTGCCGCGAGACGGTCGAGCCGTTCAGGTTCGTGTTAGGAATCTGACCGGCAAAGGGGTTCGTTACAGCCGTTGCAAGGTATTGGGCAGCGGTTTGGTAGGTGCCGCCCGAACCCGTGGGTGCGCCGCTGACAGTCTGGCGAATGCCTGCGATCTGGCTGTTGCTCAGTACGTTGATGTTCCTTGCACCACCCGCCTGATTGTCGTTGGTGTTGATATTGCTGGTATGGCTACCAACATACGAGGCATCAACCTTGATCTGCCACGGAAGCTGATGCTGCACTCCAAATGACCACTGGTCGACGTGCGGAATCTTTCGATCGGGATTGTTGAAGATAATGCTCTGCCCTGTGAACGTCGAAAGTCCAGCCGAACTACCCAAGGGTTGCAGGACGGTGGTGAAAGGATTGGCGAGTGGCGGTGCCGCGGGATTGTTCCCACGCGGGAGGAACTGATCTGCGGTGGTTCCGCCGGTGATGTTGTTCGCGATATAAGCGGTGTCCTGGGAGAAGCCCTGGGAAGCACCGAATGCAGCCTCAGGCAAATAGAACCGGCCGTAGCCGCCACGCAACACTGTGTTTTGGAGCAACTGATACGCGGCTCCAATGCGTGGCTGCACGTGGTTGTAGTCAGTATTGAATGCACCAGCCGGCTGACCATCGGTTCCGGCGAAGTAGAGTCCACCTGTCAGGTTTTGACAAGCCGGGCATACCGAAGCGCTTGCCGACTTCGCCACTGCGGCGAGCGGTGACGGATCGGTCGTGTTAAAGCCGCGATTCATCCGGTTCTGTGCTTCTGAAGGCGAACCTTCGACGTCAAAGCGAAGACCGGCGTTTAAGGTCAGCCGATCCGTGACTCTGATGTCGTCCTGAACGTAATAGGCCTGATACCACCAACGGTAGAGCAGGTTTGGTGTGTATTGAATGATGCCAGCCGATGGAACGCCGAGCAGCAGGCTGGCAACCGCGGATCCGGAAGAGGCACTGAGACTTGCCGTTGGGTTCGCCTGGGTCCAGTTCGGATTAAAAGTGAACTGGCCTCCTCCGTAGACGAACGAACCGCCACCGGTCGCGTACGCGATATTCCGAAGGTCGGCACCCACGTGTACGGAGTGCTTGCCAAAGATCATCTGCAGGCTGGGCTGAAACCCAATAACGGTGCTGATTCCGCTGCGCGGATTACGCGTACCGGCATCCGGGATATTCGTGTTGCTGAGGGTAAGGCGCGGAGGCACAGGAACAAAACGGCTCGCCGCGAAAGAAGGACTGAAGCCAAGCTGAGTGACGTCATATCCGAAAACAGTCGAACGGTCTACTCGCTCCGTGTACCGGGCAAGTGACGCGCGAAGGTCAAGGATCATCGTGTTCGAAAGTGTCGTGACACTATCGATCACAGCACTGTCATTCGATCTGGCGAGCGGGTCCTGTGCGTCGTACAGCGGGCCAGTGAAATTGAACGCCCCATGATCAAATTGATTTCTGCGGCCATGGGCATACCGGAAATACATCCGTTCCCTGTTGCCGAAGTTCTGATCGACGCGAATCAGATAGTTTTTGAAATGGTCTTCGCTCGTATTGGTGCCGGTACTGTAATTGTTGACCAACAGATTCGTGCCTACGTTGGGTACCGGATAGGCATTGAGTAGCTTCTGGCCAACAGTTCCATTGAACCGTGCGGACGGAATTATGTTCCCAGGGAACGGGTCGCGGATGCAGCAGTTGCCGTTTGCATCCAAACGCGTGCTCCACGGATCGTAGATCGTCGGCTCACCTGCAGCCGAGAAATCACCTTGCCGTTCCGCCAGAGTCGGCACGGTAGTCAGGCCCGGCGTGGGCTGAACTTCGTGATAGTTCTCGTAGGAGAAAAAGAAGAAGGTCTTGTCCTTGCCGTTGTACACACCAGGAATACGGACCGGTCCGCCGATTGCGCCGCCCCAATCATCCAGAGTGTGTCCACCGAGATTTTCTTTTGTAACCGGATCTCTCGAGTAGCGAGGCAAGCCCGCCGCTTTGTTCGAAATGCTGTTCGCATCCAGTCCGTAGCGGCGCAAGAACTCGTAAGCGGTACCGTGATAAGTGTTGGTACCTGACTTCGTGGATACGTTGATGATGCCGCCGCCGGTACGGCCGTATTGAGCATCGTAGAAGTTGTTTACGATCTTGAATTCCTGGGTTGCATCGACGGACGGGATGTACGCAACGTTCAGGTTCGCGTGTGAGCGATCGCCTGCCGTATCGGAGACGGCATCATCGGGCGCGCCATCGATCAGGAACGAGTTCGACTGACGAAGACCGCCATTGATAGTGAAGTTCGCATTGTCACCGTTATCAAACGGACGCTGGAATGACAGGTTGCCCTGGAATTGAACGCCCGGGACAAGTTGCGACAACATGAACGGATTGCGCCCCACCAGGGGCAGTTGCTCGACGCGCTGAGTCTCGATCAGGTTGTCGCGTGTAGCTGTACTGGTGTCGAGCAGCGGCGGCGTATCGCTGACCGTGAGAACTTCCTGGACTGAACCCAAAGGAAGCGTGAAGTTGATTTCGGTCTTGTCGCCAACGTGTAGGACTACGTTGGTCTGCTGGGAGGTCTTGAATCCCTGGGCATCAGCGGTAATCACGTAATTGCCGGGGATTAGAAATGGGATGGTGTAAGTGCCGTCCGCAGTTGCAGCACCCGTGGTGACCACGCCGGTATTAGTATTCTTCGCCGTGACTTTTGCAGCAGCGATACCCGCTCCATCGGGGTCCTGAATGCGACCGGTCACAGTGGCGCGAGTTTCCTGCGCGCCTAAATAGCTCGTTCCGCACGTAGCCAGAATGCTTGCGAACACAAGCGTGAGCATCCTCCGCATAAGCCTTCGTGACATTTTTCTCCTCGTCATCAGGACCGTTTCCCACGTTGCGGGAGCCTCCGAAATCGCAATATTTAGAAACGGTTCCAATTTTGTGCGTCAACAACGATCTTCCAATAATTGCGCACTGTCAACACATTTTTCAGCAATTTCAGGATTCTGCCTTCAGAAACTATCTAATTGTTGCCAATTTTTCGGAATCGATTCCATAACCCATTGCTTGCGTCCAGGTCGGGTTAAGGCGATGAAATGGATACGGTCAAATCGTCGACAGCTAGGCTGCTCCGTGAGCGTTCGGTCCGCGAACGAATCACAACGGAAGTATTACGGCTGCAGAGTCATCGAACTGGCGATCTGGTAACGTGCCACCTTGGCGCCAGAACAATCTGGTCCGGGCTGACAACCACCTGCGTATAGCTCGTATGTGCCAGGCAGGACTTGTCGAGCCCCGGTTTCCCCCACGAGGCTCAAGTCGCGTGGTGAGAGCTGGACCTTAACCCACCTCTGTTCACCAGGTTTGAGATGAACGCGGGCGAAGGATTTCAGGGCTGGTCGGTGCGAACCATCCTTCGTAAGCAGGCGAGTGTAGATCTGCACAACTTCGTCGCCAGCTCTGGTGCCGGAATTTTTGACCAGCACTTTCGCAACCAATGGTTCCCCGGCCTTTAGCCGACGGCTAGAAATGTGCGCATCAAGGTATGAAAACTTCGTATAGCTCAGTCCGAAGCCAAACGGAAACAGCGGCTTGCCGGAGTAGAAGCGGTAGGTTCTTCCCTGCATCCGATAGTCGTCGAACGGCGGGAGATCATCCAGATTTTTGTAGAATGTGACCGGCAACTTTCCTGAAGGATTATTCTGTCCGGACAACGTCTCGGCAATCGCAGTGCCACCTTCCTGACCGGGATACCAAGCTTCCAGAATGGCGTCCGCATGTTCTTTTGCCCAATTGACCGACAGTGCGCTGCCGTTCAGCAACACAACGATGAGTGGCTTGCCAGTTGTTGCGATTCGTTCCAGCAGAGCCTGTTGCGCGGCGGGAAGGTCAAGCGAAGTGCGGTCGCCTCCAGAGAAGCCGGGCAGATCTACTTTCATCTGCTCGCCTTCCAGGTTCGTTGACAGTCCGACAAAGGCGACGACGGCGTCGGATTTCTCTGCTGCTTCCAGTGCTTGCTGAATCAGAGCATCTGCCGGAGGCTGCCATACGATGTCGATCTGTCCGCCAGACTTACTGCGGGTGTACTCGACTCGTATCTGATGCCGACTGCGGTCGGAGAACTCAACTGCAATGCTCGCGTCGGTTTGCGCATCCTGCGAAGGCATTGTGGAGCTGTCGAGCACCAGTTTGTCATCCAGGTACATGCGATAACCAACAAGTTGCCTGCACTCGTAGCAGAAGCCTAGGTGGATACCGATCCGATACTTGCCCGGTGCCGGTGGGATGAACCAGGCAGTCCACCGAACTGCGAAGGTTTGAGCGTCGACACCCGGTCCTGGGCTCACATCAACGAAGTCGAAGTTTGGAACAGGATCGGTACGAACGAGAACAGGCTTGCCGCTTAAATCGAGATTGTTGAAGTATTCGCCGGTCAGGCCTTCACTTCCGGGAGAAGCTACGGGTGCAAGCAAATTTCGCGGTATGGGCAGGAGTGCCCCGTCCACGAACACTGAGCCTTGCGCATATCGGATGTTCGACTCTCCCCACTGTTTTCTCATCGCGGTAAGAGGCACCACGGGATTCGTTGGAGTTCCAGCGTAATTTCCCTTGATGGAAGCCAAATAGTCAGCGGCAGGCCCGATCACCGCGATGCGACGAATCGACGCTGAGAGTGGCAGCAGGTTCTTGGCGTTCTTCAGGAGAACGATGGATTCCCGGGCTGCCCGCAATGTCAACTCGCGGTGACGGGGAGAGTCCACTTCGCTGATTGGAATCGAAGCGTATGGACCTTGTTCCGCTCCCTGGAGGATCCCCAGCCGCATGCGCGCGAGGAAGAGTCTCTGAAGTGAGCGATCGACTTCAGTCTCGGTCAGAAGGTTCTGACGTACCGCCGCGGGCACGTATCGATACATGTGGCCGCAGTCAAGGTCAGTGCCCGCCTTGATCGCGGCGGCGACGGCAGTCGGAGCGTCTGCCGTAAATTTGTGCTCGCCGAAGATGTCGTCGATGGCTCCACAGTCGGAGACGACGTACCCCTGGAAGCCCCACGAGCGACGAAGAGTATCGTTCAGCAGAATTGGGTTGGCGCACGCGGGCATTCCGTTCACTGCGTTGTAGGCACACATGACGGAACCAGCATGTCCCTCGGTGACGGCCGCTCGAAACGCCGGTAGGTATGTATCCTCAAGATCGCGAGAGCTAGGCCGCCCGTTGAAATGATGGCGTTGCTGCTCGGGTCCACTGTGCACGGCAAAGTGCTTCGGGGTTGCGATGACGCGTAGATAATCAGGATTGTCGCCCTGCATTCCGCGTACGAAGTTTACGGCTAACGTTCCTGTCAAAACTGGATCTTCGCCGTAGGTTTCCTGTCCTCTTCCCCACCTGGGATCGCGAAAGATATTCACGTTGGGGGACCAGAACGTCAGGCCGTAGAAACGCGCGTCGGAGCCTCTCCTGATCGCCTCGTTGTGCTTAGCACGGGCCTCGATGGAGATTGTCTCGCCGATAGCGTGCAGGAGTTCCGTATCCCAAGTGGCAGCGAGGCCGATTGCTTGTGGGAAGTTTGTGGCTTTGCCTGCGTAAGCGACGCCATGTAAGGCCTCATTCCACCAGCCATACTCGGGGATGTTCAGCTTCGGGAGCGCTGCCGCGTGGTCCTGCATCTGAGCAGCTTTTTCTTCGAGCGACATCCGGGAGATAAGCGCAGAGGCATCTTTCTGGCGCTGTTCATCCTGAGCGACCGCAAGTACGGTCGCAATCAAGCAAACCACGAAGCAAAAGCAATGCAATCTTATGTGCATGTAGATGGAGAACCTCCCACGCCAGCGAGATATGGAATCAGCCTTCCATGTGCTGAACAGCGACGATGCGGTAACCGTGTGGTTTGGAGCCAACTGCGCGGACATCCACGCCGTTCGAAGAAGAACGGCGCAGTTCTAAACCAGCATCCCCATCGAGTTTCCACGTGAGTGAACCGTCGCCATAAACAGCAACGGTCAAATCCCGCGTAGCGTTGGACGTTGTGGTGAGCGCAACGCCACCGAACGGAAGAATCGACCCGGCTTTCACGAACACTGGAATATCTTCCTGGAACCCGGGTATTTGATAGGACCTGCCACCATTGAACACCTGACCGGTCCAGAAATCGTGCCATACGCCTTCGGGTAGAACGACTTCGCGGGCGTCTTCCCCAGCGAAGAGAGGAGCGACCAGCATTCGGTCGCCCATCATGTACTCGGAGTCGATGCCGTGTAAGCGGAGATCGTTCGGATAATCCAAAACGAGGGCACGGAACGGTGGGGTGCCGTCGAGAGCATATCTAGCAAATGCGCTTCGCAGGTATGGCACAAGCCGCATGCGCCATTCGATGATGTTTCTGCATCGCGCTTCGAGGGCCTGCCAGTTTTCGCTTAACTGGTCCTCGTTGTTCCTCTCCTGATCGATCTGCTTCCACGGTGGATTCTTGATGTACCAGGCGTTCACCATCGCGAGCGGCGAGAAGACGACGGTTTGAAGCCGCCGAACCAGATCAAGTTCGCTGTTTGCGTCACGCACCTCCGGGCACCACAGCAGACCGCTGAAGCCGGAGTTCACGAGCGCGCGCACAAAGTCGCGATGATCGTACAAATCGCTATATAGAACGAAGGGATAAGGACTCGCGAGCGCTCCGCTGGAGCGCACCAGCCCGAATGTAGACTTGTTTCGCTTCTTGAATTGATCGAGGATCGCATCTTGATAACGGAGACCAAAAACATGGTGCATCTGCTCGCCGTCTAGACCTGACGGGAACTGCGTGAAGTCCTGGAACGACCACCCTCCCCCTCCGGTGAAGTCGGAGTTGTCACACTCGTCGAGTTTGAAACCTGAGATGCCAGCGTCGATGAGGTTCTTGCCGTGATAGTCGCCGAACACCTTGCGACCTGCGTCATCAACAAAATCGGGCACCAGACCACCCCAAACGCCGTAGTCAGCAGAATGCGGCAACAGATCTTCAAACAGCGGCGATGATGGATGAGTGAACGCATGCTCCCAGAGATTGACTTGATATCCGAGGCTCTGGAGTTCGGCGAGGAAGCCCTTGGGGTCGCTGAACCGAGACGCATGCCACGCGAAAGAGCACGAGTACGCATGGCTCTGCCATCCAGGTTCTAGGCCGAGGACGTCGCACGGAATCTTTCGCTCTCGCAGTTCGCGCGCAAGTTCGACGATTTCGCTTGCATTGTCCCGTGTATAAGCTCGGTACCAGAATCCGAGGCCCCACTCTGGAGGCTCCACTCCGCCCCCGGAGAAGAGGTTATAGCGCCGTACGACGTCCATCATCGTGGGACCGGCAAACAGGTAAACATCGACACCCATTGCCCGAGGCACATCTACGGTGACAACTCCGGAAGCCTCAAGAGGAAGGGTTCGCACAGAGTCTGGCGTTGCCACCTCGTTGGAAGTGGTGCTGATCGGCTTCGTGGGCCGCAGACGCGCATTGTCGCAGTTGAAGCTAACTCGACGACACGAATCCACGAATATCCCGTAACCTATGGTGCTGACGTAGAACGGAACAGGAGCGTGCGAATCGCCGGTATCGACTTTGGGATCAGCGTTAACGCGAATGGTCTTCTTCTTACCCCGCTGAGCGAACGAAAGCAACTGTAGTCCGAACCCGAAGATGTTCTCGTTCGGCGCTAGCGGTAACGTTATCAGGCAGCCAAGGGGTCCCACTTTCGCGCCAAGTAATTTGATCGACGCCTCTTGTGGGGCTGGGAGTCGGCGAAGAGCTCCTTCGGCGGGCGGGATCGTTCGGCCCGAAATGGGCGTGTACTTCTCAGGAACGCCGATCGTGGCCTTCCAAATACCCGGGAACACCGGAGCCCATGTGAGGGAAGTTTGTCTCTTTGGCGAAGCCGGCTCCTTGACGGGCGACGCCGCGGCTGCGGTGGCCGCCAGTGCCAGAGCCGATCCCTTCAGCAGATCCCTTCGATTCATCATCCGTCACCTGTGGCAGTGTGCTTCCTGTTAGGGAACAGTTTTCATGAGCGGACAGCTTCGCCTTGCGAAGCAA
This sequence comes from Terriglobales bacterium, assembly GCA_035561515.1. Lineage (NCBI taxonomy): Bacteria > Pseudomonadati > Acidobacteriota > Terriglobia > Terriglobales > Terriglobales bacterium. The sequence goes on from DATMXP010000021.1 coordinate 26,243, forward strand.
TCCAGTCGCGCACGCGATCTCGCGAGATTACACCCTCAACCGCACCGATCCGTTGAACACTCAGGGCGCCAACTGCATTGGCGAAACGCGCGATTTCAGGCAATGGCAATCCTTGTTGGTGCGCCGCCAGGAATCCTGCAACAAAACAGTCGCCTGCGCCGGTAGTGTCGACGGCGTTAACCGGAAATGCTGGGCAGACAACTTCTTCGCGGCCATAGATCGCGCAGCCGCGGTGGCCCAGTTTGATGACGACCAGTGAGACACCCTCCTCCAATAAGACGCGAGCAGCAGCGTGCGCCTCAACATGACCGGTAATCATGCGAGCTTCATCTTCATTCATGAAGAAGATGTCGATTTGCGTGAGACAAGGTTGGAGGGCTTGCATCCATTCGCCGTAAGGATCCCAGTTCGTGTCGAACGAGGTTGTGAGACCTGCGTGCTTGGCATCGGCCAGAATCTTTCTCCCATTCATCCGGAGATGCGGCACCACGAACAGGCTGGAAAGATGGAGATGAGAGAAGCCTTTTCGAAGATCGCCGGCAAAGGCGACCGGTTGTGCGAACGCATCTTCACTCGCGCCGAGGCGATGCAGGAATTGTCTCTGACCATCGGCCCCAATTAGCGCTACCGACGTAGCAGTAGGCTTCGATTGACGGATTACGCCGTTGCTATCGACGCCGCACGATCGCAAGCCGTCGAGAATGAAATCGGCTTGAGCGTCTGAGCCAACGGCACCCAAGATATAGACGGGGACCCCAAGGATCGCAAGCGCTCGGGCAGTGTTCGCTGCGTTGCCACCGATGCGGTACTCGATGCTGTCCACGAACGTGGTAGTTCCGAAGCGGAGTTCGCCGAAGGGCTTGACGAGGATGTCGTAAACAAGACTTCCAGCGCAAATAATGCCGCCCTTCTCTTTGTCGCTCATGCATGCTCCATTTGCAGATGCTTGCGAAGCGATTCGACGCCTGTGCGAGGGCTCGTGAGTATTCGGCCGTTGGAAGCGTCCTGGCGGACTGCCACCAGTCGTGCCATGCTGCCCTGGGCAAGAACGACCACCTCATTTTCGTCGATGGCACGGTCGATGACAGCATTTACCAGGGCGTCGTGCTTTTGGGGATCGCCAGAGAGCAGGGAGTCAAAGGCGGAGTCGGCGACATAAGACTTCACTTCAATGTTGCGTCCGCTCAGCTTTGCCTTGCGAAGGATCAGTTGCTTGGTGGGGTCCAACGTAGTGGCAAGCGTCGCGATCACTCCGATACGGGAACCTGATTCCACAGCACGCTCCGCCATCGCTTCGTCAATCCTGACGACCGGGATGTCCACAACTCGCGCAAGCATCTCGGCGGCTTCGCCGACTGACGAGCAACAGTTCAGGATCGCGCTCGCACCTGCGCTGGCCGCGAGCACGCCGTATCCGATCAACCGGCGGGTCACCGCTGTCGTTAGGTGACCTGCTTCGCGGACTTCCGATAAGAGCCCGTCGTCCATGATGTTCACGAGGCTGGTGCCGGGCAGAAGTTCCTTTACAAGAGGCTTGATAACTTCCACGAGGACGGGACCGGTATGGATGGCATAAAGAGTTTTAGCAGACATAATTACCTGGGCTGTTCCTCTGGTTTAGGACAAGAGCGGATCGCCTCTCTCGCTTGAAGAAAGAAATCCTCTCCTCCGAAATTGCCTGATTTAAGTACGACCGGCATGATCGGCGTGGTGATGGAAGCGCAAAGTGGAACTCCGGGCACGATGTTCCGCCCTATCCTAAGAGCCTTTATCCCGATCGTTCGGCAGATGGTTCCCGAGGTCTCACCCCCCGCAACAACTATTCCTTGAGGAAGAACGTGGCTGACGATGTCTCTGGCGATAGCCCCGAGACCTGCGGAGATCTTCATTCCTACAGAAATGGGGTTCGAACCTTGTGCGAGTGCCCATTGATGAACAGCATGGACGCTCTTCGCATTCGTTCTGATGAAGACATCTTTGCCAGACTTGAGAAGAGCGACCGCCTCGGCGACCAGATTCGTTCGATCAAAAACCTCAGAGGCCAACTCGGTTCCCTCGAGGACATACGAGTGAACACCGGTATGCTCGAAGTACTTGCTCTGCACACGAGTGGCTTCTGAGCAACTTCCGGAGATGATGAGCGTGCCGACCCTCGTATCGGCGCTCGTAATGCTGCGGGATTGTTGTCCCTCGGACCAAAATCCCCGGCGCCGCCATGCAGCAGCGAGCGTTACGGCGTATCCCGAGCTGCCGGTGATTAATGGCATGTCGGCGATGACTTCGGAGATAACCTCCAAATCGCTGTCGCAGATGCAATCGATCACCGCGATTTCCACTCCGCTCTCCTGCAGTGCCTTCAGTTCGTGCCTGAGCGATAGCGCTCCGCTCCGAACTGCCGGATGAGCAGCGAGTCCGACCTTTCTCCCGGTCTGCGATTGCAGATGCGAGACGAGATTGGAGTTCGTCATGGGATTCAGCGGGTGGTTCCGCATCGACGATTCCGACAGAAGCTGCGTGCCGACGAAATGATGCCCCACGTATGTGGTGCGACCGTTGATCGGAAGCGCGGGGACCGCAACCGTAAACGGCTGCCCAAGGGCGTCCATGGCAGCGTCGATGGACGGTCCGATGTTGCCCTCGGGAGTGGAGTCGAAGGTGCTGCAGTACTTGACCGCAACAGTTCGCGGCTTCAACGGAAGAATCAACTGACACGCTTCACGGCTCTTTCTGTATGCCTCTTGCGGCGGCAGAGCCCTGGAGGCGATTGCGAACACCAGCGCATCGGCGTCCTGCGCCCACTGCTGGATCTCCTGGGACGTTGCTGAATCCAGAATGACGAGGGTGCGCATTCTCTGACTGGCCAGCATACCTGCGATGTCGCTGGCGCCGGTGTCGTCATCCGCGATACTGGCAAAGGTCAGGTTCACGCTCGCCCTCGGTTACGTAAGTAGCTGACTTCAGCCGCACCAAGGGCCTTCCCGCGCTCTCCCAAGATGAAGAAGAGACGAGCTGTTTCTTCAATTTCCTCCGCAAGGGCCGAGGCTTCGAGCAGGTTCCTTCCAAGTGCGACGGAGCCATGGTTGCGCATCAACATGGCTGGTGTCTCCGGAGCTAGTTTTTCCAACTCCGTGGCGAGACGAACGTCACCGGGAGGAAAATACGCGATCACGGGAAGGCACGGTACACGCATAGCGTAGTACGGAGTGAAGGCGGGCAGTGCGTCCTTGGTGTTCAGCTCTTTCAAACAACTCACCGCAGTCGCGAATCCCGAATGCAGATGCACGACCGCATGGCACTCGGGGCGTGAGCGATATGCCGCCAAGTGCAGAGGAAGTTCCTTCGTAGGCTTACAGGCGCTCGTTGCGGTTCCGTCCATATTACACACGGCAATGTCCTCCGCAGAGAGATCGCCGAGTGAACAGCCGGTCGCGGTGCAGTAAATGCTTCCCTCCACTCTGCAACTGATGTTCCCCGCTGTCCCGAACGCATACCCACGAGTAAACAAGCTCCGTCCCGTGGCTATGATCGAGCGAATTAAATCGTCCGAATGCATCAGGATTCCTTGTCTACAGGAAGTTCGCGAACGGGCCCGACAACGATTCCCCACATGCAAGCACCTGCCAACGCGATCAACCCAGTCATGACAAACGAGGTGCGGAACGAGCCCGTTTGGGTCGCCAGTTCTCCCGTGAGCCACGAGGCAACGATCCCAGAAAAATTCCCGATACCATTTTGAAGTCCCGTCCACCGCCCAGCCATTGCTGGCCCGGCTATCGTCTGTGTGATGGCCCAGTGGTTGGAAGTGTAAGTCCCGAAGGCAAAACATGCGAACAGCAACATCGCAAGCGAGAAGGACGCGCTCTGCACGTATCCAACAACCAGAATAGAAGCGGAACCAAGCAGGCCGCCAACCACTACCGACTTTCGCACGATCGTCGGCGAAACTCCTCGCCGAATGTATCGGTCGGATAGCCAACCTGCGCAGAGTGTACCGATGGCAATCACCAGAAACGCAATCGATCCAACATTTGCCATCGCCTGCGTTGATAGACCTTTATCCTTCACCAGGTAGGACGGAAGCCATATCAAGAGAAAGAACCAGACGTAGTTACCGCAAAAGTGTCCGGCGAATGTTCCCCATGCGGAACGACTGGACAGGATGCGTGCAACGGACCCTCCGCTGACCGGCTTGTTGATCGGCGAACTCGAAGAACGGGCCGCGAATAGAAACCACGGGACTACCCAAGCGAGGCTAATCACTCCAAGCACAACGAAGAAGATGCGCCAGTCGAAACGGACGAGCAGCATACCGCCGAGAAACATTCCCACGGACGGCCCAAGTTTGGAGGCGGCATCGAGGAACGCGTTCGCAGTGCCGCGAGAGGTCTGGGGGACATCGGTGGCTAGGATCCTGGAATAGCATGGATACGCAAAAGATTCGCCCGCCCCAAGGATCAGTCGCATCGCGAAAATTGCCCAAAACGAAGACAAGAACCCTGTGACAAGCGTTGACAATCCCCACACCAATGCGCTGATCCCAAACACCATGGTGACCCGGAACCGATCACACAGCCACCCGGAGATTCCCACCAGTTGGAATAGCGCGTAAGTCCAGAAGAAAGCTGAGGAGAGCACCCCGATTTGCGCGGTGGTCAACCCCATGTCCTTCTGCATTAGCGGAGCAGCGATCGAGAGGTTCGACCGGTCGATGTAGTTGATGAACATCGACGTCGTAAGCAACAACGGCAGCGCATACTTCGACGCGGTCACTCTCGTCTCATTCGCGCGCCCATTTACAGCCACGTTCATGCTCGTTGCAACCGCTGCTGCCAAGGAATGGCACTCCTGAGCAGTTGATTGAGTCTCTCCAGGTTTGCTGCGCCTTGAGTCTCGAGCCACTTGCGGAACGCTCCTACTCCTTGTGTTGCGTATACCGAAACTCCGTCCTGCCATGTTGCACGTCCGCAGAGCACGCCCGAGTACCTGGCGCCGGATTCGTTCGCCATCCGGAGAGACTCGAGAAACACCGGAGTTGAAACGCCGGCGCTCAGGTAGATGTATGGACAGTGCGCGACCTTGTCTGCGGCGCGGAACGAATCCAACGCTTCGTCCATCGTGTATGCCGTCTCTCCCCGATGGACAGCGCTCCCTTGCACATAGGTTGGGACGACTGGAAACTCCACCTTCAAAATGTCCACTTTGTAGATGTCGCGCGAGAACTCCCGCATCAGTTCAATCACCAGTGCCGGCTTTGCTTTCGCGAATGCGAAATCGGACATTGGCGCCTTGCCCGCAGGTACCGGATCGTAGAGAACTGGCTCAAGGAAAAACGGCATGCCTAGCGCTTCGCATTCGTTTCCGATGCGTTCAATGAGGATTCGCTTTTCGAGGTTTGGGCGGTCGTCATCCAGAGGTGAGTAATGAAGAAGAATTTTGATGCCGCTCGATCCCGCGTCGCGTAGGGTGCGCACTGAATGTTCCGGCATCAGAGCCAGCATTCTGTTCGGGCGCGGGTTCTCATATCCGTCAGCTTCGTAGGCGAGAAGAAGACCGCAGTTCTTTGCGCGTGCTTCTGCCGCTTCCAGACCGTACTCCGGATCCAGGAGTATGGCGCTCGCATGCGAAGTCAGCACCTGAGTGACTGCCGTTTTGAACTCAACCAGCTTGGAGTCGGCAATTTCCTCAAAGGGACCGGAAGCTGCGTTTGCAATGAGTTTTCGTAAACTTCTGCGCTGATCCATTGCAAGGGCCGCAATGACCCCATCTGCATTCGACAGTGAGCGCAGCCTTTCCGTCTTTGATTGCTTTGGGATCGTCATCTAGTCACTTGAACTGGTGGTGAAACATTCAAACATCCAACGAAGTTGCAGACCTCGACAACCCGTCGGCAACACATAACGCGGCGACATCGCCGATACGCTCTCCAAGTTGTGCCGGCAGAACCGTACAGCATTGTGCGCTTTGCGGAAGAGCGTGACGGTTCATCTCAGCAAGCGCGGGTTCGAACAGGAGACTTCCCAGCCTCAATGCCAAACCGCCGATCACAATCCTCTCGGGATTCAGAATGTCGACGAGAATCGCAAGCGCTTGTCCTAAGCGTTCGCCGGTGTTCTTGACGATGCGGCGCGCGACCGCATCGCCGTTCATTGCAGCCAGACCAATATCCTTCGACGTCAACTGACCAGACGCAGCAACTTCGGCGAGGACCGTTGGCTCACCGGCCTGCTGTGCCGCCTTGACGACGTCCACTCCGTGCAAGGCCATGCCCCAACCGCTTGCCCAGCCTTCTACAGATCCGGCTTTCCCGTATCCAACCGGACCGCCTTCCGTCAGCGTGACATGTCCCACCTCGCCTGCCATGTTTGTCGAGCCACGGTAAAGCTCTCCGTTCAGGATCAGGCCCGCTCCGATCCCCGTACCCAAAGTGAGGAAGACAAGATTGGTGCAACCTGCTCCTGCACCGTATCTGTGCTCAGCGACGGCACCTGCGTTCGCATCGTTCTCGAGCAAACATGGCGCCCCAAAACGTTTTTCGAGGATGTCCTTAATGGGAACTTCGACCCAGGTAGGAAGGTTCGGAGGAGACTGGATGATTCCTGCGACAGGGTCAAGCGGAGCTCCACAACTCACGCCGATCTGGAGCGATTTGCCGGAGCTGTGGCGTTTCAGTGCGAGCTCAATCAGCTCGTTGATCTTCGCGAGCGCATGTTCTGGCCCAAGTTTGGGCAGAGTCGGAAACTCTTCCCGAAACAGTATGTGGCTGGGATCTTCAGCGAGGATCACCGCTGTTTTTGTCCCGCCAATGTCAACCCCGACAAGCATTAAGCTCCTCCTGCTTTGCCGTCCCCCGTCCCCTACTTCGCTCAAATCTCTACTTATTCTTCGAGAGCGTTTACTTCCGACACCTGTCGAGTTCGCGGGTTCACCTTCAGAGTCTTTATTTCGAATGGCTTGAACTCTCCGGTCCAAGTGGTGCCCGCAAACCGGAGATTGAAACGGACTCGTCTCGCCGCCCCCGTACTCTCGTACGCACGAACGATCACATCGTTTCCATCTTCGGCTTGTTTAACGGCCGATACGATGACCTCCGGCGCATCGACCTCAAGGAAACTGTCCGAGAGGGCACGCGTGCCGGGATGAATGCCTTGATAAATAATCGGAACTTCGGTGACTAACTTCTCTGCGTTGCGAGTCGGATCTGCCTGCTGCCAAGTGCCCGAGTGCGGAATCAGCAGGATCCGCAGGCTCTGTACGCCCTGGTCCATCCACTGGTAATCCGTTCCGGGATCGAGAGTGCGGGGATCGTGATGGGCGAATACCGGGGCGCGAGCGACTGAGACGCGCATCTCGCTTCCGTTAGCACTGTATCCGTACTTCGCGTCGTTTACTACCGCAAGTCCGTAGGTCTGGCTGCCGGAGCGTCCGCTCACATCAATCCAGCGCTGGCCCGGATCCTCATCTCCGTTCGTGCTGCGCTCCATGGCGCCATAGGCGATCTCGTATGTCGCTTTCGGATCCTCCACGTTCACCGGGAATGCGAACTTCAGCATCTTTTGGTGTTCGTGCCAGTCGAGAGTCACGCGAGCTTCCAAGTCGCGGCCGGTCGCATATAGCAGGTAGTCGATCGTCAGTTGCGACGTGCCGAATGCGTACTTCGCCCTCACTCGTCCACGAATAGGGCCACTTTCAACTACCTTGATGTTCTGTAACGCGAAGTTCCCTACTTCTCGGTCGTACGACCGGACATGATGGCTCCAGGTGTCGCTCGGATCATCCAATACAACCGCGCGCATTCCCCCATTCCCATTGTTCACCGCACGAAGAACTTCTTTTTGGTTGTCCTTATCGAGCATGGAGAGAGTCCCATCCGAGAGGAAACTGATCTTCAAGTGGGCGTTCTCCATCTCGCGGTCACTCACGCGCAACGCGGATTCGGGCTGTTGGGGAACGGCAGGCACATTGTGGAGCCTGATTTGGCGGTATCCCATCGCGGGGACCTGCACCTCGGCGGCAAGTCCGATTCGGTTCGTGACCGTTGTGGTGGCTTGAACCCACTGATACGGAATCGACTTCCCGCGTTCATCTTCGAGAACTGTTGGTTTCTTAGGATCCCATCCAAGGTCGTACTCAATCCGAAGATTGGTCGTCCACGCGTGAGGGTTAAAGACGACAAGGTATTTCGAATCGGGATCTACGGTCGGCACCTGCCAAGCGAGCTTCTGTACCGCCAGATACAGTGCGTCACTGGCAACATCCTGAGCGCGGGCGTAGCCATTTTTCGCAGCGTCATAATAGGAAGGGAGTGTTGTTGCACCCAGGGTGTCGTGAAACTGCAGCAGAAGAACTTTCTTCCATGCCTTGGTGAGATCGTCTTTCGGATACGTGGCTCCCCAAGCGATGTTTCCTATCGCCGCGAACTTTTCGGCGTTCACCAGAGCGACTTCCGTTGAGCGATTCAGCTTCTTTAGATCGGAACCTGCCGTGTAGCAGCCGACTGCATGGTGCTGCATATCACCGGTGACTACAGGAAGGTCATTCAGAAAAGACGCTTTACGGACTTCCGAGAAATATCGGTCCGGCGTACTGAAGAGAAGTTTCGGCGCACCCGGCTCACCCATGATCCGATGAATTGAGCTGATATTCGCTTTCGTGGGTCCGCCACCATGGTCGCCGATGCCGTAGAACTCCATCGCGTTACGAACGGACTGCCCGCGAAGAAGTTCAATCTCGCGCAGCATGTGATTACGCACATCTCCCGGATCGTCGTAGGCAAGCGGAATGCGGAAGGTCAGTGCCTTGGTTCCGTCAATTCCTTGCCACCAGAAGAGACTGGACGGAAGTTGTTTTTCCGTTGCATTGGGCCGCATGAACACATAGTTAGGCATGCCCTGTAATTTGAGGATCTGCGGAATGCTGCCGGTGTGGCCGAAGGAGTCGGGATTGAAGCCGATGGTTGCGGTGCGTCCAAAAAGACGCTTCAAGCTGCGCTGCCCATACAGGCCCTGCCGAATGAGCGCCTCGCCATTCGGAATATTCACATCGGGCTCAACCCACCACCCGCCGACTAGGTCCCATCGTCCTTCCTGCACGCGCTTACGTACCTTGTCCAGCAGGGCGGGATCACTATCGGCAATCCATTCGTAGAACTGTGACGAACTGGTCGTCATCTTCACATCGGGGTCTTCTTTGAGACGGTCGAGCGCGGACAAAAAAGTGCTGTGAACGACGGCGTTTGTTTCCGCCAAGGGCCAAAGCCAGGGCGCATCGATGTGGGCGTTGCCGACCATGTGCAGCCTTAAGTTGGCAGCGTCTGGCGGCCATAGCTGATCCGCACCGGCATCGGAATTTGTCGATGATTGCGGCGAATTAGCAGTCGTGTTCTGCGCCGCCGGCTCGGCCGCCGACATACTCGCTGAAGCGAGAAGGAGAACGCACGCGCAGAAGAAACGACCTGACCTACTCAGCAGTTGGAAGACTCGCATCATTCGCATGGCTTACCCTTGAAGCTTCTCCAGGCGGCCGAACTGAACCGCTTATTGGAATCGATTCCAGAGGGGAGGATACGGTCGGTTCAACAAAGTGTCAAGGAACGAATTGCCAATTTGTCAGTTTTCTGACACTCTCACTGTTGACAAAAATGAACCCATTGGAACCTGTGCACGCATGAACCGAGTGCGCAAACATAAGAAAGCTTCTGCCCCCGCTTTGGCTGACGTGGCGCGCCTCGCCGGGGTCGGTTCCGGAACCGTTTCCAGAGTCATTAACGGCGGCAAGAACGTTAGCCCCAAAACACTTGCCCGCGTGCATGCCGTAATGAGGGAGCTTGGGTACCAGCCCAGCTACGCCGCGCGTGCCCTCAAAGGTGCACCCTCGAATACGATCGGCCTGATCGTGCCGACAGTGGCTGATCCGTTTTTCTCGTCGGCAGCCGCGGCCATCGAAGAAGTTGCAGGGCACCACGACACTCTGGTGCTGCTCGCGGCATCGGGAAACGATCCTCGCAAGGAAGAGCGAGAGTTGAATGCGCTGATCCGCCGAGGGGTAGATGGGTTGATACTTGCTCCCTCAGGCGGAAGCACTCCCGCCCTCGTGGAGAATGCGCCCTTCCCCGTCGTGTGTTTCGATCGCCCGATTCAGAACGCAGCTCTCACTGCAGTCACGGCCGACAACTATGCCGGGGCCCGCGCTGCTACCGAATATCTAATCGATCGAGGATACAAAAAGATTCTGTGTGTTGGTGGATACGGCCGGCTTTTAACAAGCCAAACCCGATTCAAAGCCCACAAAGACGCCGTAGTCGAAGCAGGCCTGCCATACCTCGCGGAACTTGAGGCAGAAGACTTGACCTCGACGCAGTCAGCCGTGCTGCGGCACGTGCTTGGAGCCGATAGGGTTGACGCAATTTTCTCAACGAAGAACACGACAACTATATACGTCTACAAATGTTTGAAAGATCTGGGCATTAAGATTCCAGGCCAGATCGGAATTGTGGGTTTTGACGATTTCGATTTGGCTGACGTCTTGGACCCGCCGATCAGCGTGGTGCGTCAGCCGATCACTCGTATCGCAACCAGGGCGGCGGAATTGCTTTTTGAAGAGATGTCGACCCAAAAGACCCTGAAGCAAACGATCAAGTTCGACGTCGAACTGGTATTACGCGGTTCCTGCTGATTTCATTCCTGTTCCCGAGCAGATCACACGGAATTGACACACTGCATGTAGGGGAGCACGATATTGGGGTGGTATCGATTCCAATACTGGTTGTAAGCAGCGGCATTTGGGGCCTGAGGGTGGCAAATTCCAATCGATGAACTTCCGCCTGTACTCTTCCGTCACTTTATGAGCGACAACTCATCATCGCGCCGTGACTTCCTGCGCAGCGCAACTGCCGCTGCTATGGTTCCGCTGGTCTCCACGGCATCTTCTGAATCGACTGCCAGGTCACAGTTTTCAACTTCGGAAGGGCTTGCACGTATTTCGGAGAACCTCTTCTTCCTTGCGGATACGTGCAACGTGTACTTGATCCGCAATGGCGACCACGGAATCCTCATAGACTTTGGTTCCGGCAAGATCCTCGATCACCTGGCTGAGGTAGGCGTGTCGAAGATCGATTACATTCTGCACACGCATCACCACCGCGACCAAGCGCAGGGCGATTTGCTGGCTCATGATCGCGGAATCCCCATCGCCGTGCCCGCGCACGAACGGCATCTCTTCGAGGACGCAGAACGGTTCTGGGCGAACCGACGAGTTTTCGACTTGTACCAGGTGCGGAATGACTTCTTTTCACTTGCGTTTGACGTCCCGGTTTCAAAGCTGCTTCACGACTACGAGACTTTTGATTGGCGGGGTCACTCGATCTTCGTGCAGCCAACGCCGGGACACACCATCGGCTCCATCAGCCTGGTGGCTAAGATTGACGGGCAGCAGTGCGTATTTTCCGGCGACCTGATCTACTCGAATGGAAAGGTTCAAAACCTTTACGATCTGCAGTACTACTACCAGGAGCATGAAGGCGTCGACTTTTCGATGTACTCGATTACCGAGCTTCTGGCCTTACGCCCAACGCTGCTTTGTCCATCGCATGGCAAACCAATCGGGGAACCGATCTCCGCGATGGAAAGCCTGCGCGCGAAGTTGTTGGATTGGTATCACTACTGGAAACCAACCGGCACACCGACGTTTCAGTTTAAGGCCACCCAGATCAGCCCTCACCTGATCTCTCATCCGCTTCCGACTTCAACCTTCTACGCGATCCTGAGCAAAAGCGGAAAAGCGATGCTGATCGATTACGGATCGGCCAGCTGGAACTTCTTTGCGAGCTTTCGCGATGCTACGGACACGTACGGGCGCATGCGCTTCGTGGAACACAGCTTGAATGCACTCCAGTCGCAGTATGGCGTCAAGGATTTCGATGTTGTGATCCCGACACACATTCATGACGACCACATCAACGGCATCTCGCATCTGTCTCGCAGGTTTAAGACTCGGGTCTGGTGTTACGAGAACATGGTTGAGATATTCCGGAATCCGCGTGGACGTAACCTCGGGTGCATTCTGGCCGAGCCGATCTCAGTTGACCGAACATTTCGTGATGGCGAGAAGTTTCAGTGGGAAGAGTACGAGTTAACGATGTTCCATTCCCCCGGTCATACGGAATACCAGATGGCGCTGTTCACCTCGATCGATGGCGAGGACATTGCGTTTACTGGCGACGCGTTCTTCAATTACGACAAGTCGAACCGGATGACCCACAATCTCATCTATCGGAACGACGTCAAAATCGGCGATTATCTCCGCTCCATTAAGAATATCCAACGAATGCGCCCCAACATGATCGCGCCGGGTCACGGCGAGCCTTTTATGGTCACGGACCAGATGGTTCAGGGCTTCGTTAAGAACGTTCAACGGCAAGACGAGATTCTCGCCGGCTTAATTGCAAATCAAGTCACCGACTTCGGACTCGATCCGTCATGGGTCCAGATCTATCCGTATCAAGCGGTTGCAACCGCTGACGAACCGTGCTCATTGGAAATCCGCGTCCGTAATCACGGGCCTGAACCGATGAAGCTGCAGATTGCGCTTTCTCTGCCCCAGGGGTGGATGAGCACGCCCTCCCAATTCGAGTTACAAGTGGCGCCGAGATCTTTGGGAAAACAAGCGGTCCAGATAAGGATTCCCCGGTCCGTTTATCAACTTGGGCACAGGCGAGCTATTGTCGCTGACGTTCTTGCCAACGGAGTTCACTTGGGACAGATTGCCGAGGCCGTCGTGGACATGTGTGATCCGACCAGCCCGCGAGTAACTTTGTAGGAACAACTTATGAATCCGACTGAACAAGCTGCTACGCACGAAACACTTCAATCAGTGATACACCGTCAACTGAGATCATCGATCGCAACGATCCAAAGTGTTCTCGACGACCCGGCCATTTCATCCACACTGGTCGCAGCGGCGCAGTACGCAGGCGACGCAATGCGAAATGGGCGCAAGTTAATGGTGGCCGGTAATGGTGGTTCCGCAGCCGAGTCTCAGCACCTCGTCGCGGAATTTGTCTCGCGGCTTACAGTCGATCGCCGGGCGCTTCCTGCCATCTCGCTGACCGTCGACACGTCAATCCTCACTGCTATCGGAAACGACTACAACTACGAAGACGTGTTCGAACGGCAACTCGAGGCAATCGCGCAAGCAGGCGACGTTTTTTTCGCTCTGTCAACCTCCGGCAACTCGAAGAACATCTTGAAGGCACTAAAGCTCGCCCCCAAGCTGGGTGTTAAAACGATTGGAATATCGGGGAACGGAGGAGGACAAATGGGTCCTCTCTGCGACTACTCGATCGTAGTTCCTTCCAAGGTGACAATGAACATACAGGAAGCGCATTTGTGCCTGGAACACATCTTCTGCATGCTGGTCGAGAAGGTCTTCTTTGGTATGCAATTCGGCGAGGGAAAAACTCCAGCGGTTCCGGCCGAATAGATAAACTGCCGTAGTAGGCCTGAGTGGGCTCGGGCCCATCGATCTACGTTCGTTGCAATTGCATCTGGAGTTCTTCCAGCGTGTGTCCCTTCGTCTCAGGGTAGAAGCGCCAGACGACGATCAATTGCACGAGCATCATGGCGGAGAACAAAACAAACGGCGCACCGTTCGAACGCGCCGCCATCACCGGGAACGCCAATGCAATGAGTGCATTCATGATCCAGTGGGAACCACTTCCCAAGCTCTGCCCTTTAGACCTGACCTCCGTCGGAAACACCTCAGCGATGTAAACCCAGATCACAGCACCTTGCGATGCCGCGAAGAAGCAGATGAATGCCATCAGGAACCAGACGAGCAGTTCCGGATGGGAATGCGTCAGGAAGATCGCCGCTACGCCCGCCAGGCAAAAACCGGTTCCGACGGATCCGACGAGGAGGAGCGTTTTGCGCCCTGCTTTGTCGATCAGCGACATACCGATGAACGTGCCGACGAGGTTCATCAAGCCGATCAACACGGATTGCAAGTTTCCAGAGAGGCGGCTGAAACCCGCGTAGCGGAAGATATCGGTGGCATAGTAGAGAATGGCGTTTACGCCCGCCATCTGATTGAAGAATCCTATCGATGCCGCTAAAAAAATCGGCAGTGCATACTTTCGTTGGAAAAGCGGAACATCGCGTTCCTGTCCGGGGGATTCCAGCGACGCCTTGATCGCGGCCAGTTCGCCTTCGGGATTCTCGGAACCAAGCTTCCGCAGGTCGCTCAAAGCTTCTTCAAATTTCCCGCGAGCCGCAAGCCACCTGGGGCTTTGCGAAATCGTGTACAGCATCACTAAGAACAGAACAGCCGGGACAATGGCAACGCCGAATTCCCACCGCCATTCGTGCATTCCGATGTTCAGACTTGAGATGATGTAGTTAGACAGGTATGCGGCCAGAATTCCAAGAACGATGTTGATCTGGAACACGCCCACTAACCTGCCTCTCCATTTAGCCGGTGAAACCTCCGCGATGTACACAGGCCCCAGAACAGATGACCCACCAATTCCAAGCCCGCCGACAAACCGCGCAATCAGCAAGACGTGCCAGTTCCACGCGAACGCACAGCCAACGGCCGAGATGATGTAGAGAAGCGCCATGATCCGAAGTGCGCCGCGTCCACCCAGTTTCTGCCCGAGCACTCCGGCAATCGCGCAGCCGGCCACTGTTCCCCATAAAGCGATCGACACGGTAATGCCGAGCGTCTTAGGCACAAGCTGGAATGTCTCACTGAGCTGTTGCGTTGTACCTGAAATCACAGCCGTGTCAAAGCCAAACAGAAGACCACCGAGCGCTCCGACAGCGCTGCATCTCAACAGTTCCGGCGTAAGTTTCATGAGTCCTCGTGGAGTAACTTGCTGATGATAGAACCCTTCTCGGACATTTCGCAGAAAGCCGCGGTGGGATCGATTCCAGCAGCGGAAAGGATGCTATTACATGCATACGGCTGTCAAGGGAATGTTCGTTTGTTCCTCGAATAGGCGCAGCAACCCTGCGCAGCTTGACAACGTCGCCAGCCACGAGCAATCTACGAGGTTGGGATTGATTCCAATCGAGAAATGCTGAGCATGTTGAAGACCCTCACCGCTCGCACGCTGATTACCGCCGACGCGGAAATCCAGTTTCCTGTGATCCACCTTGATGATGACGGGCGACTCGTCGATATCGGCAGTGACCCGCTGTCGCTCGCAGATGAAACGACGGTGCTTGCCAGTGCGCTGATTGACGTGCACATGCATGGTGGCAAAGGCATCGACGTGATGCATGCCGACGAATCTCAGATGCGCCAACTCGAGATATTCCTGGCGGAGCATGGCGTCGGGCATTTCCTGCCCACCACGGTAACAGCTTCAGTTGACTCCACTCTTCACGCCCTGGAGCGTATGGCGAAGGCGGTTCGCACGGCAAAGGACAGGACTGGAGCTGTACCGTTGGGGATTCATATCGAGGGGCCATTCTTGTCGCACGTAAAGCGAGGCATGCATCCGGCCGAACACCTGCAGCCGCCAAGTATCGAACTTTTCGAGCGGATGCAAACAGCCGCTGACGGCCAGATTCGGATGATGACCGTCGCGCCAGAACCGAATGCAGGTCCGTTCGAAAGGTCGGAGTACAAGGCCGTCGCTGCTCTCGAACTCATCAGGCACGCTTCTCAGCGCGGCGTCGCCTGCTCCGTCGGCCATACGCATGCGACAGCAAAAGAGACTGTGTCCGCGATAGAAGCCGGAGCTGTAACTGCCACTCACACCTTCAACGCAATGCGAGCTTTCGATCACCGCGAACCCGGCGTACTGGGCACCGTGCTTGATGACGAGCGACTCTTTGCCGACCTCATCTGCGATGGCGTCCACGTCTCACCGGCGGCAGTGCGGCTCTGGTGGAGATGTAAAGGTCCAAAGCGGGCGATACTTATTACCGACGCACTTCCGGCCGCAGGCGCGGCCGATGGCGAATACCAAGTCGGCAATGATTGGATTACGGCACATCACGGCCGAGCCGTAGTCACGCGAGATCTGGCAAAGGGTAAAGTAACCCTGGCGGGCTCGGTGCTCACGCTCGAACAAGCGGTGATACGCTTTGCAGAATTCACAAGCGCGAGCATCGGCGACGGTATCCGGCTCGCGTCACATAATCCAGCGGCAATGCTGAATAGTCACGCCAGCACAACGCTTGCGGCCGGATCCCTCGTCAACCTCACTCGCTGGGACGCGAAAGGCAATCTCATTACGACCTACGTGCGCGGACGTGAGTTTGCGGGGAGCGGCACGCATTCGACCCCTCACTTCGCCTGACCTGCGTCTCCTAGCTGCAGGCGAACAGTGACAACCTCGTACGGATTGAGGGTAAGCTGAATCGAATTCGACTGCACTTCAATTGCACGTTGATCATCTTCAACGGCATTCGTTAGAGTCGCGAAGCGTAGCGGCCACAAAGGACTTCGAACGGTCACGTGGGATTGGCTCCCGGCCGTTTCCTGCAACCGGATGATTGTTCCCTTTCCATCTTCTGCCAATTTCCAGGCAGCGAGAATAACGTTCTCACCCGAGATATCTAGGAAACTCGTCCCCATCGCGGGTAACGGCCGTTCCGGGTTACCGATCTTGTCCGGTACGATCACGCGGTTGAGTTCTGCAGGTTCCATGCTTTCCCATCCCAGCCTTGAGAACGCGGACGGGGAGAAGCTTTTCGCGCTGGTCAACACGTACCGGAATGACAACACACCTCCCTGCCCTGCCTGATAATTCGTGTGCCAGTAGTTGTTCATCACATACGAAAGCATCGTGGACGACTTCGGCTGAAACTGCCCCGGCCATTCGCCTCGAACGATGTCGCCAAAAGTAGCGAGAGGAGCGTCAACGGGAACAATTGCGACGGCCAGTCCATTGTCGTGTGCAGCCATCCAGTGCTGGACGGTGAACCACTCCAGACTTCCGCCTTTCATCATGTTTTTCGCCGGATCGATCCAGCCCTGTTGGATTTCGTATGCAAATTGCGGGCGCTCCAGGTTGATCGGGAAAGCGAAGTAGATCCCTTCTTTCTCTTCGGTGTATTGCTTATCCACCGTGTAGTTGAACTCAATCTTCTTTTCCGAATCGAAAAGAAGAACTTCCAACTGGACAGAACGAGTGTTCGTGTTGGAACTCTCGAGGCGGATGGAATGACCCCACGGCGTCTTCTTCGCGCCCAGGTACCTGCCGCTCTGTGGCGGGTGAACCGTGAGATCGGGCTTGGGAAGCGCTGGATCAGGATGAACGATCGTCGTGCCACCATGGCCGCCACTCACATAGACATACTGTCCAAACCGGTAGGGACTCTTCTCATCTGCGATGTCTCGCTGTAACTGCTTGTCGAAGATACTTCGAATCGAGCCACTCGCGGGATCGACCGTCACGCGGTAGAACTGGTTCTCGACAGTGGCTTGCGTGTCTACGCGACTGTCGTCGGGAATGTCTGATTCCACCTTGAATTGAACGCACTTGTAACCAACCGGAGGTATATCCGTGACTAGAAAACGCGCACGAGTAAATCCTTCGCGTCTCCATAGCAGTTCTGCCGGAATTTCGCGGCCGGTCGCAATATCCACCAGGCGTTCGTTCTTCCGGAGGTCGGTTTCAACAAGGACGTTCCGTTTCCAGTTCAGCCCGTTGAAGACAACCAGTGTCAGGGCAGGCACATGGATCTGATCCGTAACGTGTGCCATCGCACGGTTAGCAACATCGTCCAACTGAAATTTCGCCTGAACTGCGCGATTGTCTTTGATCGCCAATTCATCAACGACGCGCTGCATGTGCGGCTGAGTGACGGACATGCCGCCCGTCCACGTATGCTCGGAATAGAGCTGGATGTTTCGCCATGCGTCATCGAGTTCCGCCTTCGGCGGATGGAACCCGAGTCCCATCGCGTGCGCAACTGTCGAAAGGAAGTCAACTGACAGCGCACGATGCTGATTCAGGCGGTCTTGCTTCGTGTTTGCAGCATCGGCGCCGATTCCGTCTTCCCAGTACGGCCCGAAGTCACCCTTATAGGTCGCCAAGTTCGAAGCGTAGCGCTGGTCAATGTAGCGCAAGAAGTCGGCAAATGTGGCGTATCGAAATTCTGGGAAGGCGTATTCGCGGTTCCATTCTGACGCGAAGCCACCCAGCCTGGCTTCTATCTGCGTGTTCTCGCTTTGAGCACCGTAGATCAGAAGCGCATCAGGCGCGTAGTTCTCCTGTGAGTACCGTCGCAGGAAGGGCGGCAGAGCACCCTGTCCGCCCTCGATTTCGGGTGGTAAACCAAACAGTGATTCGATTTGCGAGTAATTGCGGGAGTACCAGAACAGCACTTTGCCGCCGCCGGTTCCTTCCCACCAGAACGGTGATTTCAGATCCCAGTCTTCGTGTTGCAGCACCGGGCCGCGGTCGCCATTCCCCGCCGCGACCAGATATCGAATACCCGCGCGCGCCAAGATGGACGGATACGCTCCCGTGTAACTCGGGACATCGGTGACACTCGCGTAATCGAAGGGGATCCCCCTCGTCCTCGCCAGCGACCTCGAGTAGTAAAGCGATCGGTATAGAGTCTCGAGAGAGGAGTACCCAGTCAGCAGGTTGGCATAGTTTGCCGGGACTCCGATTTTTCCGCTCTTCACAACTTCAGCTAACTTAGCCTGCAGATCGGGTGAGCGAGTATCCATGAACTGCTCTACGTTCCAGGAGCCATCGGTAGCAAAACGGAACTCCGGATGCTCCCGCACCATTGCCATCACATCCTGCAGTGTCCTGGCTTGTACCTCGGAGACTTTGCCTTGATAGTCCGTGTAGCCGATATCGAGATGTGTATGCGGCACCACGAACAACTTCCATTTGCGTGCAGGTTGGACTTGAAACGTGAATTCGCTCTCACCCGAGGAGCCAATCGTCAGCTGAGCCGTCACCACGCCGGTCCACTCCGGAACCTCGAAATCGATCGACTGCTCTCCGAAGTCCGCCATGGGTTTCACTTCAGCCGCGAAAGAACGGCCGTTCATTTTCAATACAGCCTTCTGTGCTGCTTCAGGCCCCGTAAATCGAACTGTGGCATTCACCACTTCCAGTAGTTGTCCCTCGCGTTGGCGATAGAAAATCGTGGGACGCAGACTCGCCGTAATTCTTGCAGGTTCCCTAGAGGTCTGCTTTGTCAGGGAAATATAGTCGTAACGAATGCCTGAAACATTTCGCTTGTCGGTGTGACGGCGAGATGGCTCGGTGCATGACAACGAGACTCTGTTCGCACCTGCCTTCAGATAGGCTGAGGGGATATCAATGGATAGCTCGGCTAATCGTACGGGATCGGGTTCCATGGCGGAGCGAACCAGTTCAGGACGAAGGTAAAAGTCACCTCGATGGCCGTTAACATCAACGCTCACGGTTGGCACGATGGGGGTGTAAGTTATCTCAGATATCCGTAAGACATAGCCGCCGGACGGAGTGGTCAGAGAGAACGTAATGTCGTATGGACTCCCGCAAGTTTGCGTCGCTGCCCAGTCTTTCTTCCAGTCGCCGTTACTTGCGTTGTACACGAGACCTGGTCGTGGCTGTGGCGGGAACTCCCTGGCCGACCGGTCGTCCCGCCCGATCTCCCAAATGGGCTTGCTCTGCGGCGAGGCCAAGGACAACGCGCCAACCAGCACAAACCAGGAGATAATCAGGACTCGCAAATAGGCGGATAGCAGTCTCTTATTCCAAATCATGAATACAGGTCCTTGCTTGAGTCTCATTGAAGCGTAACCTCACCGAACAACATACAGTTGGTACCGATTCCATTCCAGCACTCAGCAGCGTGAAGCAGGGTACACGTCAGACAAATTCCACGCAACTTCAACGCTGCCGAAAGCCGGTGCCGTATACTGTTTTGGAATCGATTCCCACGAGACGGATGGGAGGAGTTGATGTCGATTTCACGCAGGAAAGCGTTAGTGGCACTGACAGCCACCGGACTGACCGCGGCAGCTGGCGCTGCCTCGAGTACCGGAAGCGCAACGCGATCGTCGTCCACCGGCTCAGGTAGCGCTCCGTGCCCCGATCCTATCTACGAGAAACCGGCGGCAATCTCTGAGGCTGAGTTCGGTAGTAGGCGAATCGAAGGTATACACGCCGCAGAGGTCAACGACTTCTCCCCGTTTGGCTATAGCGGACCCTTCACTCCCAGTCCGCCGCATGCAGATCTCAACCCCCGTAAGGCTATCCTGATCAGGTGGAAAGACCACAACCAGCGATTTGTGTTCAGCCACGAAGCCAGCTACACGCCGTGGCTCGAACTCGACGGACACGCAGGACTCTGCAACCAGTTCTTCGAATCGAATCACGGGGCGGAACTGTTCAACCAGAACGGACGCAACCAACGAAACAGTTTCGTTGACATCGTCGAGTCCGGTCCGCAGCGGGTTTGGGTGCGATGGAACTACATCTGCGTACACGAGAACGACAACGAAAAACCTGCGCTTCGGGGGACCGAAGACTATGTTGCCTATCCGAACGGATTGGTGTGGCGGCGCCTTACGTACGAAACCCTCCGACCGGACGTTCCAGACGGCTACAGTTTCCAGCCACTCGACTTCTTCTGTATCGCTTCTCCCAAACTAGGTTGGGACGACCTGTTCTCGCGCGACACCGAGCATGGCGATTACCTTGTCGGATCCGTAATCGATGCGTACTCCGACAGGGTGTACCGCAAGTTTTGGGACGACAAAGGAAAGTCCAGACGCGTTGGCGATGCCCGCCTACTGCTCGAAATTTCCAAATCAAAGGGACTCGCGATGGTCGCCCCATTCAAAGTGGGGAGCGCCTTCGTCATACTCGGCGAATCAAGCGGCTTTCCAGCCTCACGCACCCAGGTGGTGGACCACTCATTTAAAGACACTGGTGGATGGGGATGGGGTGCCATACGTTGGGACCACTGGCCCGTCGGCTGGATCAATAGCCAAGCCCATGACCGCGAGCCCGGCTCAATATACCCGTATCATTTCGGCCAGTTCTCTCACTACATTGTCGATCAACCGATCATCGACGCGAAACTCGACTTTTTGAAAACCCTTCAGAACATGGACTTGAATCGCTGGACGGAACGGCACGTGTACTACACGCTTACAGGTGTCGCGCGCGACGACGCCTCCGTTCGGAAAATCGCCAGACGTTGGCTGGACAAAGGAAAAGAATGCGCAAATCCAGCGAGCGTAGCGGACCTTATCTAATCGACCTGCGGGAGCTTGCGACCAAGCTCCCTTCAGCACATTCATTTACGCGGTTAACGACGGCGGCATTTTCGTCTGATCCACCCCGAGTGTTTTGTTGGCGGCGGAACCGACGGTAAAGACCAGGTGTGCACCCTTCACCAGGTCTTCATGGCGCACCCAAAGCCGGTCCTGCTGTTTGCCATTAAGTGATACCGACTGGATGTATCGGTTCGTTTCCGGCTTGCCGTCGATTCCCTTGCCCTCAATGACGAGTTTTCGGCCGTTTGCGAGCCGAACGGTCACTTTTTCGAATAGCGGAGCCGAAAGAACATAGGTCGCGCTCACTGGATCGACGGCGTACAAACCCATCGCGCTCATCACAAACCACGCCGACATCTGACCGCAGTCCTCGTTTCCATCGAGGCCGTCGAAGTTGTTCCGGTAATGGGTGAGGAGTATCTCGCGCACGCGCTCCTGCGTTTTCCACGGTCGGCCTGCCCATGTGTACAGGTAAGCGATGTGGTGGCTCGGCTCGTTGCCATGAACGTATTGGCCAATGTTGCCGGTCATGTCAACCACCACCTCATTCGTGACGCCGGGTTCCTCGACGAATAAGCGGTCGAGCTTAGCCGCGAAAGCGTCACGGCCGCCAAACAGCTGCATGTAGCCCTTCACATCGTGCTGAATGAAAAACGTGGACTGCCATGCATTGGCTTCCGTGTAGTCGCGCCGATGCGGGACGTGGCCGGTCGCCTTGGGATCGAAGTTCTGGATCCACTTTCCATCACTGAGCTTAGGCCGGATGAACTGTGTTTCTGGGTCAAACACGTTGCGGTAATTTTGTGAGCGTTTGCGCTGAATGCGCGCATCGTCGGCGTGACCAGTGGCTTCGGCAACTTTGGAGCACGCCCAATCACAATAGACGTACTCGACGAGTTTGCCGATCGACTCGCCTCCGTCCCCAGCCGGGATATATCCCATCTGCCGGTACACCCCCAAACCCATGTAATCGTCTTCCATGTTGCGCTTGCGCATGCCGGCGTAGGCGCGTTGCCAATCAATGCCAGGAACCTTCTTCACGCATGCTTCGGCCATTACGCTCGCCGCGTGATACCCGGGCATGCAGTAGGTCTCACCATCCTGCAACGGCCAGATCGGGAATCCGTAAATACTCTGCTCGGCCATGCGGACGAGACAGTTCACCATCGGTGTTATTCTCTCCGTCTGCCACAGCGTGTACGAAGGATGCAGCGCTCGATACGTATCCCACAGCGAGTAGGTGCTGTAGTTTTGTTCTCCGAGTCCGAGTTGGTGTATCTGTTTGTCCAGGCCGCGATACTGCCCGTTGCAGTCGTCGGCCAGCGTGGGAGCACACATCATGTGGTACAGGCCGGTATAGAAAATCTTCTTGCGTTCTTCGCTTGGGTCCTCAACTTCGATTCGCGAGAGTTCCTTCTGCCACATCGCACGGGCGGCCTTCTGTGTGGCTTCGAAATCAAACGCTGGCTGTTCGGCGCGAAGGTTCCCAAGTGCGTTCGACGTGCTGACCATCGATATCCCGGTCTTCACAAGAACCGTAGTACCCGGGTCGAAGTGGAAGGCGACCTTCAGGTTGCGTCCGTTTACGCTTCGAACGGTCGAAAGCTTGTCGTCGACGAAAACTTCCACCTTCTTCGGTTTCACGGAAAACTCAGTTGCGAAGTAGATCTCCCGGTTCGGCGCCCACTTGTCAACGCGGCGACCTCCCATCGCAAGAGTGTCGCTGACCAACGCGAGTTCCGCCGACTGCACTGGATTCTCAGTTCCGTAAGCGTGATGCCAATCCAGCAAGACATACGCGGGCTCTCCTGCGGGAAACGTGAATCGCGCCAGACCGGTGCGCTCGGTTGCCGTAAGTTCGGTCTTGATCTTTGCCCCGCCTGAGCTCTGTGTTTGAACGGAGTAATACCCTGGTTCACCCCTTTCATCCTCGTGCGAGAAGCGGGAGCGGTAAGTGCCTTCTGGATTCTTGCGCGCCTCGGGATCCGTTCCCGGCTCCAGCACCACCGGCCCTGTGCGGGGTACGAGCAGCAGATCCAGCATGTCACCGACACCCGTGCCGCTCAGGTGAGTATGGCTGAAGCCCATCAATGTCGCGTCGTCGTGGTGGTAGCCCGATGACCAATCCCAGTCGCGAATTCCCGTGTCGGGGCTGAGTTGTACGGCTCCGAAGGGCACGGTTGCCCCCGGGTAGCAATGGCCATGACCTCCGGTGCCGACGAACACATTCACGTACCGAACCAAGTCGGGGTACGCTCCCGCATCGGCGGGCTTGCGGGTTTGTGCGGAGGCCGGGAGTGCACCGTCCATCAGGGCAGCACCGGCAGCCGCCGACGCTATGGCAAGAAAGTCACGACGATTCAACATGGCAACTCCACCGTGCATGGAATCAATTTCAAAAAGCTACCATACTCGTTCATGCTTCACTATCGTTACGCAAAGGAGAGTCATTCTCCGTGAAGGACGGATTGCCGAGCATTCGAACCAACTGCGAGTATACGTGCCGCATTCGGAGCTAGTAGACTCTAACGCTAAGTCGACAGCTTGAATGAGTCGTTAGAAGCATTAGGCCATTCAGTCACCCCCACCATTACTCGGAGATCAGGCATGCGCCGTTTCATCGCGATCCTTTTGTTGTCAATTTCTACCCTCTCTTTCGCGCAGCAGTCTGCCGATCCCGAAGGGCACCAGTGGTGGCAACACGCGGTCTTTTACGAGATCTATCCACGCAGCTTTGCCGATACCAACAACGACGGTATTGGCGACCTGCGGGGCATTGACTCCAAACTCGATTATCTTCAGTGGCTTGGGGTGACCGCCATTTGGATTACCCCCATGTTCCCCTCGCCACAGGTTGATTTCGGGTACGACGTCTCCGATTACGAGAACGTCGATCCTGTGTATGGGAGCCTTGCTGATATGGATCGCATCATTACACACGGAAAGCAAAAGAATGTGCGCGTGATTCTCGATTTAGTGGTGAACCACACTTCCGACAAGCATCCGTGGTTTGTCGAGTCTGCATCGTCAAAGAACAATCCGAAGAGCGATTGGTACATTTGGCACGACGGCAAGAATGGAGAGCCACCAAACACTTGGACGTCCCACTTTGGGGGCTCGGCCTGGAAATTCGTTCCATCGCGCGGTCAGTACTATTACCACTATTTCTACGCTGGACAGCCGGACCTGAACTGGCGCAATCCTGAAGTGGAAAAGGCCATGTTCGACGTGACGCGTTGGTGGTACGAGCGCGGAGTAGCAGGCTTCCGGCTCGATGCGGTCGACACGATGTTTGAAGACGTTAACCTCCGGGACAATCCGCCTGTCGACAACGAAAAGAATGCATATGGCGACCAGGTCTACAAGGAGATTTACAACAAAAAGCTCCCAGAACTGCACGGCGCGCTCCAGCGCCTGCGCAAAGTGGCCGACGAATATGGCTCGGTGCTAATCGGCGAGACTCTGACGTCAAACATCGAAGAATTGAACCGGTACTACGGTCCGACGTTGAATGAGATTCAGCTGCCGATGAATTTCATGTTTATGAGAGTCGATAAACTCTCCGCACCCGAGTTCCGCAAACAGATCGCATGGGCCGACGGTGTCAGCGGCTGGCCCGTGTGGGTGATGAGTAATCACGACATCCCGCGCGTATACGACCGATACGGCAACGGTCGAGACAATGACAAAATCGCAAAGCTCATGGCCGCACTGTACCTGACTTTGCGTGGAACCCCGATTCTTTATTACGGCGAAGAGATCGGCATGGAGAACAACGATCCAAAGCGCAGAGAAGATGTACAAGACCCAATCGGCCGGTTGGGTTGGCCGCAGAAAAGGGGACGCGACGGCGAGCGTACGCCAATGCAATGGAATGCTTCAAAGAATGCCGGCTTCAGCGAGGCGAAACCATGGAATCCGGTTGGCCCGCGATATGCACAATACAACGTCGAAGCAGAACAGAAGGATCCCGCGTCGATTTTGAATTGGTATCGGAAGATTATTTCCTTGCGCAGCAAGCATCCGGCACTTCTGGAGGGGAAATACGTTCCACTCAAGGAGAACGATCCGAACGTCCTTGCTTTCCTTCGCAGTTACAAAAACAAGAATGTAGTTGTTGTTTTGAATATGAGTGGAGCACACCAAAAAGCGAAGCTTAATCTCGCTGCCAAGGGTGTAAAAGCGGTGTCCGCGAAAGTTCTGGCCACAACCGGCAAAAATGCTTCGTCTTCTGCCAATGCAGTCGAGTTGGAACCGTACGGAGTTTGGATTGCCGAAGTACCCGCAAAGTAGCGCCTCAAGACTGTGTTGTTATAAAGACTTGACAATATTCGTTTAAACATATATCGTTTAGACATGAGTAAGGATCGTCAGCAAGGCACGGCGACGTCAGCTGCAGCGAGGGTTGAAGAATCGACCTATCTGGAGTTGCTTCGTACATCTGATCAACTCACACGCCAAGTATCCGCCGTTCTGAAGGCTGAAGACCTCTCGCCCACGCAGTACAACATACTGCGGGTGCTGCGCGGCTCCCCAGATGGGCTGCCATGTGGTGAGATCGCAAATCGATTGATCACGCGCGACCCGGACATTACTCGGTTGCTTGATCGCATGGAGAAGCGGGGTCTTATCTCCCGCAGCCGCGAGACGCGCGATAGGCGCATGGTTCTTACCCGAATCGCGAAACAAGGACTGGACGTTCTCAGCCGGCTCGATGAACCCGTTCAAAACACCCATCGCAAGCTGCTCGGGCATCTCGGTCGGGAGAGACTGAATACGCTGTCCACACTGCTGCGCGCAGCTCGCAAAGAAGCTTAGAAATTTTTTCTCCATTTATATGTTGCAACGAATATCGTCATAACACATCAAATGAAGTAAAAGGAAGGATTGAATTATGACCACAGTCACCGCCCCGCAAACCGTCGCCACCACCTGGAACATTGACCCTGTTCACTCCGTTGCCGAGTTCAAGGTCAAACACATGATGATCTCAAATGTGAAAGGCCAGTTCACCGGCGTTTCCGGCGTTTTGAAGCTGGATGAAGCCGACATTACTAGGTCATCCATTGAGGCGAGCATTGATGCGGCATCCATCAACACGCGCGAACCGCAGCGCGACGCGCACCTGAAGAGCACTGACTTCTTCGATGTCGAGAAGTTCCCCACGCTGACCTTCAAGTCGACTCGCGTGAGCCGCAAAGACGACGAACTCGCCGTCGAAGGTGACCTGACGATTCACGGCGTTACGCGCAGAGTAGTCTTCGAAGTCGAAGGTCCAACGACGCCTGGCAAGGATCCGCGGGGTAACACCCGAATCGGCCTCTCGGCGACGACAAAGATTAACCGCAAGGACTACGGACTGACCTGGAATGCGGCCCTTGAGACCGGCGGAATTCTAGTCGGCGAAGACGTCACGATCACCTTGGATGTAGAGTTCGTGAAGGCCTGAAACTCATTACAGTGAATCCGCGGCATGGAGCCCAGACGTTCCGGTGTTCACGAACCCTCTGGGCTCACACTCACCACAATCCAGTCCGACGAGTGCCGCGACAACTATTTCTGCACCGATCTCGCGGCAACAGGTATGTTCCTGCTCGCATCTGGATGTAAGTGGCAAATGGTGCAAAGCTCTTCGTGGTCATATTCGCCGTGGTCACGATCACGTCCTGTTCTCATCCGAAAAGGTTAAGCACGGAAGAGCTACGTTCCACTCTGACGCAAGCTGTCTCCTTCGCGTCGGAATCCGAGACGTTCATTGATTATGTAGTCCAGAAGCGAGCCACGAAGAGCTACGCGAGAGGACATCTGCAATACCTTCTCGATGAGTTATCGCGCTCCGCGAAAGAAACGCATGAATCCATCGCCGCCCTCTCGACACAAGAGATCCTGGCAGAGTCCCAAGATCAACTCGATCATCTAGTCGCGGCCGTAAGGTATGCGAGTCGAGAGCAAGATGATCCCGAGAAGCTTCGAGTTGCGAAGCAGCAGATAGCGAATACGAGAAGAGCGCTGGAGAAAGCGAAAGACTCTCTGTGAAAAAGCTCCTTGGCATCACGCTCGGGATCATGACGGCGCTGGGGGCTTTGTCGACTTAGGACAGATTGTCTTTACAACGCAAGCGGGAGCATTGTTCGGCTACAAACTTCTCTGGGCAATCGTCCTTGGAACAGCAGCAATCATCGTCTATATGGAAATGTGCGGCCGGGTGGCCGTTGTTGCACGAGAACCCGTTTTTTCCGTTGTTCGCACCCGCCTCGGTTTCAAGTTGGGACTTGTTACGCTGATTGCCTCCAACCTCCTCAACTTGATCACATGTGCCGCCGAACTGGGCGGTATCACGATTGTCGTTCACCTTCTCACGGGGTGGCCTGAAAGAGCTGTTTTGATCGGCTCCTCTTTCATTCTTGCATCGATTGTCTTTCTGTTCCAATTCCAATGGATCGAGCGAACGTTCGGCCTGTCTGGGCTGATGATGATTGTCTTCGCTTTTTCGGCCGCTTGGCTTCGACCGAATTGGGGCCAACTCGCACACGGGCTAGTTCCGCAGTGGACATTCTCAAGCGGCAGAGAGTCTCTTCTGTATGCATACTTCGCTGTCGGAATCTTCAGCGCGATGCTGATGGAGTATGAGGTACATTTCTACTCTTCCGGAGCAATAGAAGAAGATTGGACCACGAAAGATCTTGGCGAGAACTTCATGGTGGCTTCCATTGGATCCGTATTGGGATCATTGCTCACTGTCGGGCTACTGATCCTGGGTGCGCTCGTATTCATGCCGCGCCAAATCTTTCCTGATTTGTTGAGTACCTCCGTATTCGCAGGCGCCTATCCTTTCGCACAGAAGGCTCTCGTAATTGCATTGCTAGGAACGCTCGCCTGTATCGCGGGTGCGGCCGTGGAGACTGCACTCTCAGGCGCGTACAACGTGTGCCAGTTCTTCAACTTCAAATGGGGGAAAAATGAGAAGTTACGATCAGCTCCTATCTACACGGCAGCATGGTTGTCCATGTTCGTCCTTGCTCTGGTCATCGCTCTCACTGGCGTGCGTCCACTCCAACTCGTGGATATTTCCATCATCTTCGGAATGGTGATCATGCCTCTCACCTACTACCCCATCCTGCGAGTCGCGGCTGACAAGAACGTGATGGGCAAACACGTGAACGGAAGGGCGGACACCATTCTGGGCTTTGCGTTCCTGTTCCTCATCGTCATCGCGGCACTCGCTGCGATTCCACTGATGATCGCAACGCACTCCGGAAAACCATGAGAACACGAGGATCAGTTACTATCTAATTATGGAATCGACAGCCGAGCGCTCGAGGCGAGGTGCAATGTGGTGGGCCTTGCCGCTCCTGTTTTTAGGTGGCGTCTTTTCGATCGAAGCAAACGGAAATCTCAGTGAGTTTGACGCGCTCACTTCTCACCTGAAGGTGACCTATGGACTGATGGGAATTACGGCAGTTGCTTCCGTTCTTTGCGGACTTTGGCTGGTGATTTCACTAGGGAGTCACCGCTGGGCGCAACGACTGGGTGGTATCGCGTTGGCAGCGTATTCCATCGTTCTGATTGCCGGAACGCTTCTCACCATCATCCCCTGCGCAGGGCCAAGTTGAATGGCCAGCAAACTGATCTCCGGCGGAGTCATCACCACAATCGGCGTTTCCATGGCACGGACCTGGCAGGACTAGCTTTCCTCCACGCTTGAAACCGCGCATATAGCACAGCACCCGTTCAGATATCCACGCCTCACAGCGTCACCATCCCTGAATAGAAAAGCCCTCGCCGTGGCGAGGGCTTTCGGAAGTATCAGCTTTATTTCGGTGTGGTGCGCGGAGTGGTAGTACCGCCGGTCGCCGGACGGTTCACAGCACTCGGGCGCGACGCGCTTGGAGCCGCTGGAGTAGACGCCGGAGCCGCAACGCCAGATTGCGCGTTGAACGCATTCGCCACTTCCTGCGTCACGTCGGTCGATGCGGCAGCCCAGAGCACCGGGCTCTGCGGACTCGAAACGTCCACGATCAGTGAGTATCCGTTGTCCTTCGCGTACTTATCGATCACCTGCATCAGCTTTTGACCAACGCGGTTCACCAGTTCACCCTGCTGTCCCTGGTAGTCACCCTGCGCGTCTTCGAGTTGACGCTGATAGGTCTTCTGCTTTGCTTCGATATCGCGGACTAGTTTGGTGCGGGCGTCTTCGTTCAGTTTGTCACCCTGCGTCTTCAGCTGATCCTGCATGGTCTGGATCTCTTTCTGAAGATTCGTGAGATTGGTCCGCTGGGGCTCGAATTTCTTCTCGAGTGCTTCGAGGTCACGTTTGCCCTCATTGGTAAGGACAATGGCCTGCTGAATGTTGATGATTCCGATACGGGTGCCGGCAGGCGCGTTCTGCGCTGGGGCCGCTGTGGCAGGCGCCGCACTGCCCGTCTGAGCAAATGCGGTGACGGACAAGAGCACCATGGGCATTACAAATCTTGCTAGGGTGCGTTTCATGAGATGTTTCTCTGGACTCCTTGGAAAATCCTTCCGGGAACTCCGTATTGCTTTCGGCGAAGGCCCTCCCCGGTCCAGAAAGAGGCCTCGAAAGAAATTAACCGGGATACGGAATGGCAGAATAATTATAGGAGTGCGCGTAAATAGCGTCAAACCAGAATGGGACGACAATAACCGCTCGGAATCCACTCGTCCCTTCGTGCGACCAGATCCTTGCCTGTGCTGACCGCTTCATCGTGCTCGCGACTCGAAACACCGTCGCCGCTGGAATGTTGCGGTCCGGAACCGGACCACTCATTACCAGCGTTCCCATTTCGGCCAACGGCTATCAGTGGGCCCTGCTTGTGTCCAGCAACTTGGAATCCGCCGATGTGTTCGCATTGGTAGCCTTGCGAAAAGCAGATCTATAGAAGTCTCCAGATTCGAAGTGAGTTTTTCGGTTTGGGGGTTCAGTGGCCTGCTGCGCAAGGCGATGCAGGGAACAAGAATCGCAAACAGGAATAGTTGATCAGCACAAGGTCTCCGAAGTACGTGTTGGCCGACGGTTCTAATGAATCACCATAACCCAAAGCGAGGTGCGGTATGTCACATCGGAGGAAATCATAGGGTCTTACAATCAACCCGCCTCACGAGACTTCCCGAAGTCTCTGCTTTGGCCAAAGCTGTTGTCCGTAAATATTTTTGGAGGCGCTGTGAAGAACGTTCAACGCATCTTTGCTGTACTTATTGGGCTCCTCGTAATCATGGCCGTGTGTGCTTACGCGGCTGAAACAGCCCCCGGCACCGTGGTATTGAAGGGTGCTCCGATGGGCGGTGTGAAATTCGACCATAAGGCCCACGAGGCCCGTGGCGCGAAGTGTGAAACCTGCCATCACGCTAGCAAGCCTGAAAAGGCTTTGAAGACTGCGCACCAGAACTGCCAGGAATGCCACACCACCACCGTTGCCGCCCCGATGAAGACGAAGGCGCAGGCCGCGTTCCACAACCCGGCCGCCACCGCTGGCGTTTGCATCGATTGCCACAAGGCAGAAAACGCCAAGGGTAAGAAGGCTCCCACAAAGTGCATGGAATGCCACAAGAAAACGAATGTCTAGTTCGTTCTCTTCAGAGCGCGCCGCTTCGGTGGCGCGCTTTTTTGTTTCCACCCGGAGGTTCGGGACATCTCTTGTTCATCTGCTTCTTTAATTTTCATGAGGACTGGTGAGGATGAAGTTCGAAACGCTATCGGTACATCCCTACGAACGAGGCCCGCACGAAAGCGCGCGTCCGGTGACGGAAGCAATCTCTCTTTCCACGATTTTCGAACGGCACGTGAACGGCGAATACCCGCAGGGGTTCAGCTACACCCGTGCATCGAATCCGAACCGCAGTCAGTTGGAATCGGCGCTCGCGCATCTGGAAGCCGGAGTTGAAGCTGCCGCGTTCTCTTCCGGCTCGGCGGCCACCGCAGCAGTATTCCAGGCACTCAAGCCTGGAGATCACGTTATCTGCTCCGGTGGCTTTTACGGAACGAAGCATCTCCTCGAAGACGTCTTTGCACCTTGGGGATTGAAGGGCACGGTCATGGACACAGTGGATATCGGAGCCGTCGAAGCTGCGATGCGACCCGAGACAAAGTTACTCTGGGTGGAGACGCCGACGAACCCCATGATGCTCATCAGCGACATCCGTGCCCTAAGCGATATGGCAAGAAAACGGGGTGCCATTTGCATAGTCGATAGCACAGCAGCCAGCCCGGTGCTTCAGCGGCCTCTGGCATTGGGGGCCGACCTGGTTCTTCATTCCACCACCAAGTACCTCGGCGGCCACAGTGACATCCTCGGCGGCGCCATCGTCACAAGAGAAAAATCGGACTTCTTTCAGAGGATTCGGCAGTTGCAGTGGGCCGGCGGTGCGGTACCGTCACCGTTCGAATGCTGGTTGCTCATGCGAGGAATACGCACGCTCGCTCTCCGCGTGAGGACTCAAGCCGCGAATGCATTGACAATTGCGGAGTTTCTTTCACACCATCCCAAAGTCGAGAAAGTCCTCTACGCGGGTCTGAAGTCGCATCCTGGGCATGAAGTCGCGACGAAACAAATGCAGGGCGGGTTCGGCGGATTAATGTCGTTCCTTGTCAAAGGAGACGATCAAACCGCGTTGCGCATGACCACACACCTGAAAGTAGTGACTCGCGCAACCAGTCTGGGAGCCGTGGAGACGACCATCGATCACCGCTACTCTGTCGAACCGCCTGGGACTCCAACACCGAAGAACCTGCTGCGCCTGTCTGTCGGCATTGAGCATGTCGAAGACCTGATCGCCGATCTCGATCAGGCGCTCTCCAGAGTGTGAGGTCGCCTCTAGTTCAAGGCTCGACGGGGTCTGAAACTGTGGCCAGCTTCACTCCGCGTCGAGTCTTGCGGATCCGATCGGCGGTGATCATGGTCGTAACCCAGATTGCTCCCGCCATGTATCCGCCGACCACATCGCTTGGAAAATGGACACCGAGATAGATGCGCGACAGGCCAATCAGCGTCACCAGTACTGCGGCGACACTCCAGATCAGAATGCGCAGCCATCGCGAGCGAATGCGAGCGTTGATCAGGCCGGCCATGACGAGATAAAAGCAGAAGGAAAACAACGCGTGTCCGCTGGGGAAACTGTAAGACGAAGGTACGGTCCCGAAGAAAGGCTCGGGGCGCATGCGCCGAAAGCTGTTTTTCAACGAGAGGTTCAGCACCGCCGCGCCGACCATGGTGATGGTCAGCCAGAGCATGCCACGCTTCCACCGTTCGTAGAGGAACAAGGAAACACCCACAACCATCATCGCGATCAAACCGGGGCCGCCCATTTCCGTGATGGCAAACATCACCTTGGTCAAACCAGGCGAGGCGAACCCGTTCACGTAATTCCGCACCACGGCATCGAAGTGCGCGGTTTCACCCTCTCGCATCTCTTCAGCAATCCACGAAAACAGGGCAAGAAAGATCACGGCCGCAACAAGGCTGCTGACCACTGCTGCCGTAATGAGCGGAACTGGCTTTTCGGTTTGCTCGGGGTCGTTGAGGCCAAGCCGGAGGATCGCCATCATCGTGCGGCCGCCAGGGCTCGAGAATTACTGAACGCAGATATCAGGCCATCGAGCTTTGCCAGCAGCGCGGAGTTATCACTGCGCGGATACTCGGCTAGCTTCTCGCGATACCAGTCGAGGTTGAAGAGAAACGATTCGATCTTTTCTTTGCTCAACTCCTTCCAGTACGCACCATAACCCAACTTGTCCAGGTAGTAGGCGTTGAAGATCTGCTCGAACTGATGTGCCACTGGGATCGCAAAGTAAGGCTTGCCCAAGTAGAGCGCTTCGGAAATCAACGAGAAGCCGGCGTTGGCGATCACGGCCTTGCAGTTGGTCAAGTCGGCAAGGAACCCATCCAGCGAAGCCTTCTTGTAGAGAACATTTCCCTGCGCACCTTCTCTCCCGAATCCGTACGCTACGAAGTTACAGTGAACTCGAGCCAGTATCTCTGCGAGATGCGGCGAAGGAGATGTCACATATACCAGCACGAAATCGCCGGTGGTCGGTCTTGCCGATAGAACTTCCTGTCTCAGTAGCGGCGGAAACACAAACGTGTTCTTCTTTTTCACCTCTGCCGGGAAGAACGAAATCACCAGGTTGGCGTTGGCACGAGGGGTCATGAGCCTGGTGACTACGCGGGTCGCGGCGGCATCTTTCCGATACTCCTTCGGATAACTGACGTCGCAGTTGGTAATGGCGTGCTGGTTGTCGATGGCAATCAGCGGTAGCTTCCGCCGATGCGCAACGTGGCAGGTCATCGGCTCGAAATCGGTAATGACCAGATCAATTTTCCAGGTCTCCGCCGATTGCATGAGGCCCCGGTGGCTTTTAGCCGCCTTCGGTGCCGATAGCAGATTCTTCGCTGCCGTCTTGCCGTACCGGACACGGTTGTTCACGTACGCCAGTCGAAGCCCATGGATTTCAGTGACCTCAAATTCATCACTCAGGTTCTTCAACCCGCGATCGAAGGAAGCCACGTGGAGCGAGTGCCCCTGCCGGCTCAGGTGCCGCAGCACTTCCTTGGCCCGGGTGCTATGGCCTGACCCCTCGCCATTCACGCCATAGAGGATGTTCGCCATTACCGGCGAGTATATCGCGACTTGAAAGTAACAGCCGGAAACGGGAAACTAGAGGTTCATGCCCACCGTTGCCACAAGCACAAAGTATGAAGCCGTCATCGGACTGGAAGTCCACGTACAGCTTCTGACCGAATCGAAAATCTTTTGCGGGTGCTCCGCCAAGTTCGGAGCGCCGCCGAACACGAACGTCTGTCCGGTTTGCCTGGGCATGCCGGGGGCATTGCCGGTTCTGAATCGCCGCGCAGTGGAATACGCAACGCTTGCGGCCATGGCCATCAACTGCCGAATTAACGAAAAGTCCATTTTTGCGCGCAAGAACTACTTCTATCCCGATCTGCCCAAGGGATACCAGATCTCCCAATACGACAAGCCAATCGGCGAATACGGCTATATCGACATCGAGGTAGAGGGCCGGAAGAAACGGATAGGCATTACCCGGCTGCACCTCGAGGAAGATGCCGGCAAGAGCCTGCACGACGGCTTCTCCGACTCCAGCGAGTACACCTATCTCGACCTGAACCGCTGCGGCACACCCCTGGCTGAAATTGTGAGCGAACCTGATATCCGCACGCCTCAGGAAGCGTTTGAGTACCTGACGAAACTCAAGGAGATCATCCTCTTCACGGGGGTCAGCGACTGCAACATGGAAGAAGGCTCCCTGCGCTGCGACGCGAATGTGAGTATTCGTCCGATAGGCCAGAAAGAGTTCGGCACGAAGGCAGAAATTAAGAATGTGAACTCGTTCCGGTTCATTCGCGAAGCGTTGGAATATGAAATTGCGCGACAGATCGAAGTGGTGGAATCGGGCGAGCGTGTGGTTCAGGAGACGCGGTTGTACAACGCCGATCAGGGAAAGACCTATTCCATGCGCTCGAAGGAACGTGCGCACGATTACCGCTATTTCCCCGAGCCCGACCTTCTCCCCCTTACGGTCAGCGAGGTTTGGCAGAGTGACATCCGGAGCAAGATGCCGGAACTGCCGGATGCCCGCCGGGAACGATTCGTACGGGAGTTTGGCGTGACGGAATACGACGCCGGCGTCTTGACCGCAACTAAACCGCTGGCCGACCAGTTCGAAGCCGCAGCCCGGAGCACAAAGAACCCAAAGCGAGTCGCCAATCTGGTGCAGAGCGAGTTGATGGGTCGCCTGAAGGCAAACAATCTCGAAATTGAGCAGTCGCCGATCTCGATGAAAGGCGTTGCGTACTCAGCCGACCTCGTCGAAGCCGGCACGATCAGCGGAAAAATCCTGAAGGACCTCTACGACCGCTGCTTTGAGTTGAACGAAGACTTCCCTGCCGTTTACGAGCGGGAAAAGCCACAGCAGATCACCGACTCCTCGGCAATCGAGAGAATGATCGACGACGTTATTGCTGCCAGCCCAAAACAGTTGGAACAGTATCGCGCGGGAAAAACCACCATGAAGGGCTACTTCGTGGGACAGGTGATGAAGGCGTCGAAGGGGCAGGCCAATCCTGCGCTCGTTAATGAGTTATTGAACAAAAAGCTGAGCTAGACCTCACAGGAAATTTTTGCCGTTCACCATCTCACATGCCGCTGCCGTCTTGCCGTTGCCCCGTAAGCGTTTGCCCCTGTCTGCTCTCGTCGTCGGAAGCATGGCCCCCGACTTTCCATACTTTGTCCTGCTCAGCGACGTAAGCCGAATCGGCCACACCATTCCGGGCTTGTTCATTTTCTGTATTCCAGTCGGTATGGCGACGCTATGGCTGTTTCATCGCTACCTGAAGCTGCCGTTGTTGGCACTTGCACCAAATAGTCTCCGCTCGCGAATCCCCGCCCAGGCCACGTTCCGCTTTTTTCCTGTGTGGCGCTTCCTCCTGATTGCGATTTGCGTCCTGCTGGGGGCGGTCACGCATATCCTCTGGGATGGCCTGACGCACCTGAACGGAATCTTTGTCGCACACTGGCCGGCGTTACGGCTGGTTTCACCGTTCTGGCCATATCAGCCTCTATTCTCGTTACTGCAACACTTCAGCAGCGTAATCGGACTGCTGCTGCTGGTTTCAGCGTATCTGCGCTGGACGCGCAAAACCCCTCCCACCTCCGAGACCACCGTTCCTCCCCTGAGCACTGCCACAAAAATCCGGACGTTTGCGTGGGGCATACTGCTGGTTGCGGCGATTGGAATTATTTCCGGATGTCACTTCGCCCTCCGTCAGCCGCATATCTGGAAGGAAGTCTTCATCATTCGGACTGTCATCGGGGGTATGGCCGGCGGCATCGTTTCAGTGGCTGTATATGCAACCTGGTGGCACATCCGCATGAGAAAAGCCCCCGAAGCGATGGCTCCGGAGGCTTCTGTCTCAAGCGTGAGATAGTCGCGAATCAGGCGAGAATCTTCGCCGCGTCCTTGGCAAAGTAAGTCAGGATGATGCTCGCTCCTGCCCGGCGGATCGAAAGCAGCGATTCCATCATGACGCGATCGCGGTCGATCCAGTTGTTACGGGCGGCAGCTTCAATCATCGCGTACTCGCCGGATACCTGGTAAGCAGCAATCGGAACGTCGAACCGGTCGCGTGCCATGCTGATGATGTCGAGGTACGCGAGCGCCGGCTTCACCATGATCATATCCGCGCCTTCGTCCAGGTCGAGTTCGATCTCGCGCATTGCCTCCCGGGCGTTCGCTGGATCCATCTGGTAGGAACGCCGATCTCCAAACTGCGGTGCGGAATCAGCAGCTTCGCGGAATGGGCCATAAAAACCGGAGGCGTACTTCGCTGCGTAGGAAAGGATCGGAATGTTCTCGAACCCGTTTTCGTCCAGGGCATCGCGAATGGCTTCAATGCGGCCATCCATCATGTCCGACGGTGCAATGATGTCCATGCCTGCACGCGCCTGCGAAACGGCCGTATTCGCGAGGATATCGAGCGTCTCGTCGTTAACGATCTCGTACTCGTCCACGGCTGCAGGCGAAGCGTGGGTCGTCGATGCCGCGCCCAGTGAACGCGGGGAATTGGCTTTACGCACTATCCCGCAGTGTCCGTGCGACATGTATTCGCAAAGGCAAACGTCGCCCATCAGGAGCAGGTCAGGCACTTCCGACTTGATCGCCCGTGCCGCACGCTGAACAATCCCGTCATCGGCCCAAGCGCCAGTCGCCTGCTCGTCCTTCGACTCCGGCAGGCCGAACAGGATCACCGACGGGATGCCGAGCGACTTCACCACCCGCGCTTCCTTCACGGCTTCGTCCACCGAAAGGTTGAACACACCGGGCATGGAGCGCACTTCCTTGCGGACACCCTCTCCGGGACACACGAACAGCGGATATACAAATGAATCCGGAGTCAGGCGGGTTTCGCGCACAAAATTGCGCATGGCTTCGTTACGACGAAGGCGGCGTAGGCGGGTTACAGGGAAGTTCATAACGTCTCGATTTTACACCTGCTACACACTCCGGAACCGCGTAAATTGCGGGTTTCACAACATGTGTGACCGGCATCACTGACGGATTTACAGCGTCCGAAAAACGTGCAAACGCACTCTCTCCTGAGATAATGGAAAAGTGGAACAGCCTTCGCCCATAGCGCACGCATCGGCCCGCGTGCTTGAGTTCGATCACCTTCGTGACCTCCTTCGCGGATACGCCACGTCACCACTCGGCCAGAGCCGCGTCGTCGCCCTGGAGCCTACAGCGAATCGCGACTGGATTGAGCGTCAGCATCGGCTCACTACCGAGATCCGCCAGTACCTGAAGTCCGGAGCGCGCTTCGAGTTTGGCGGACTGCTCGATGTCTCACGACTCCTTGAAAAGGCCCGGATCGCCGGAGTTGCTCTGGAGCCAAATGACCTCCGTGACAT
Source organism: Terriglobales bacterium (assembly GCA_035561515.1). Lineage (NCBI taxonomy): Bacteria > Pseudomonadati > Acidobacteriota > Terriglobia > Terriglobales > Terriglobales bacterium. The sequence goes on from DATMXP010000021.1 coordinate 63,929, forward strand.
CCTTGTTATCGCCGATCGCGCTGACGAGTGGACAGCAATTACTCGAAACCCGCCTTCCACCATGCGTGCGCCCGCGCACGCCGAAGGCACCGGCTCGCCTTGGCCATCAGTGGCTGAGCTGTCGCGCGGACTGGGCGACTTCATCGGCTTGCTGCGCGGTTTCCGGAACAAGATCCGCCCGGATGGCTCTCTCGAAGACAACGCATCCTCTGCCCTGTCGCACATTCGCCGTGAGATCGAGAAGCAGCGCCGGCATATCCAGAGTTCGCTGCAGTCTTACCTGCGGCGTCTCGCCGAAGGCGACACGCTGCAGGAAGAACTCGTCACGATTCGAGGGGAGCGCTTCGTCATCCCAGTTAAGGTGGAGCAGCAGAAGCGCGTACAAGGCGTCGTTCATGGCATGAGTTCCAGCGGGCGAACCGTTTTTGTTGAGCCTCTGGAAACGATCGAGCAGAACAACGAACTCGTTCGCCTCCTGGAAGACGAACAAACTGAGATCCATCGCATTCTGCTGGAAATGACCGCCCGCATCGGCGAAAGTGCTGGGGATATTTCTCGCGCTGCGGATATCCTTTCCGAGCTCGAGCTCCAGTTTGCCAAGGCACGTTTTGCCGAAGACTACGATGGCTGCATGCCGCGCTTCACGACGTCCGACTCCAACGAGTCGCTCGTGCTGCACAACGCGCGTCATCCATTGCTGGTACGGACATTGAGGCCCAAGGGTATTGACGTTGTACCGATCTCAGTCGAACTCCCGAAAACTGACCGCCAGCTTGTCATCAGCGGTCCCAACACCGGTGGTAAAACCGTTTCCTTGAAGACCGTCGGACTACTCGCCTTGATGGCGCAGGCCGGAATTCCCGTGATGGCGGATAAATGCGAGTTGCCGGTCTTCGACGCCGTACTGGCTGACATCGGCGACTACCAGTCCATCGAACAGAACCTCTCCACTTTTTCGGCGCACGTCACCAACATCGACTTCATCTCGCGGACTGCAACTCACGATTCGCTCGTCCTGCTGGACGAACTTGGCTCGGCTACCGACCCGGAAGAAGGCTCCGCGCTCGCGGTATCGATCGCCGACCATTTTCGCCGTATCGCGGCCATCAGCATCATTTCCACGCACCACACCTCGCTAAAGGTCTATGGCGCCAACAACCCCGGCGTCATGAATGCCGCGGTCGGTTTCGACGAACGCACTCTGCAACCGACATACGAGCTTCGGGTCGGTGTACCTGGCGCTTCCGCAGGCATCAACATCGCACAGCGACTCGGGTTGAACCCCACCATCATCGAAGCCGCGCGCGGCCTTCTTAGCACCCAGACTCAGGACATCGCCACCTTCCTCGACCGTTTGCATCGCGATCTGCGCGAAGTGGAAGACGAACGGGCGCGCACCCGCCAGCGCGAGCAGGAGCTTGACCGCGAACGCAAGCGCCTTGAAGCGGAAGGCATGAAGGAACAGCGGGCGAAAATTCGTGAAATGGAACAGAAGGTCGACGACCTCATGCGCGATTTCGAATACCGCGTACGCGAGGTCGTCAACGCCGTACAGGATCGCGCGGCAGCAACAAAGCTTTCCAAAGACGCGGAAAAACGTATCGCCAAGCTTCGTCGCGAGTTTCGCGAGTCATTCGACTCCACCGTCGTCGCCCACGTCACTGGCGCTGACAAAGGCGACCCCCATGCGCGTCCTGAGATCGTGCAGCAGGTTTCCGAGGGAGACACCGTCAAACTCCGCTCGCTCGGGCGCAATGCCGTGGTGCGGCGCAAACTCGACGGCGACAAGTTCGAAGTGGAAGCAGGAATCATGAAGATGACGGTGCCTCGCTCCGACATCGCCGAGGTCGTCATCCGTATCGCGAACTCTCCCGTGCAAGCCGCGCGCGCGAAGGGCATCAACGTCAAACTCGACACCGATGATCTCTCCGCCCCGAGCGAGATCAACGTCATTGGGCAGACCGTGGACGACGCCACGCGCGAAGTCGAGAAGTTCGTCGACCGTGCATTTTTAGCGGGGATGCCGCGCATTCGCATCGTTCACGGCAGCGGTATGGGAATTCTCCGCAAAGCGATTAGGCAATACCTTCAGAAGCATCCTCACGTCGCAAATGTAACCGAACCTCCGCAGAACGAAGGCGGCGGTGGCGCGACCGTAGTCGATCTCAGAATCTAGCGACACGCACGCAAAAAAGTCTTCGTCAAGAAATCCACAAATATTTCTGTTGACAAGGTGTGTGCATACACCGCAATATCTTGTGCCATAGGAGCTGCTCCTCCAAGCAATTGGATACATAGTGCAGCTCAGGGCCCCTCGGTAGAACTTTCAAGGGAGAAACGTTCGAAGGAGGCAACAAACATGGCAACAAAGAAAAAGGCTGCAAAGAAGACCGCCAAGAAAAAGAAATAACTGAGCGAGCATCGACTCGCAATTCCATAGAGGAACTGGAAGAGGGTCAGGCCTTCGCGACACGCGAAGGCCGTTTTCGTTTCCGCCCTCGAACTTCGCGAAAATCGAGCAACTTACATCCACCTTAGGGTTGTTCCTTCCTCCGATACGTGCTAGAAATCGCATACGCCTCTTCGTAAACTACGGGAGACGTGTTCTTCATGGCGACGCGAACCAAATCCGGCGGCAAGAAAAAGAGCAACACCGAGATCGTCATCCCCGATCGGCTCTACTTCCGCATCGGTGACGTCAGCGAACTGCTGCAGCTTCCCGCGTACGTGCTTCGCTTCTGGGAAACCGAGTTCCCGCAACTGAAGCCCACGAAGAGCAGCACCGGGCAGCGCATGTACCGGCGGCGTGACGTGGAACTCGCGTTGCGCATCAAGACGCTGCTGTACGACGAAGGCTTCACCATCCCCGGCGCACGCCAGCAGATGAAGCTTGAAGCGAAGCCAACGAAGTCGCAATCAGCCCTGCCCTTCCCCAAAGCCGACAACCGGAACGGGTTGAAGCGCGTCCGCCAGGAGTTGCAGGAATTGCTTACCATGCTGTCGAGCAAGGTAAAGCACGACGCACGCAAGCAGGCGCGAGGGTAAGTCCTCGGTTCGGCAAGAAACACCCTACCCTAATCGATACACCATCTCGCCGCCGACAATGGTGGCGACCACGCGTCCTGTGAACTGCCATCCGTCGAACGGCGTGTTCCTTGATCTTGACTTCGATTTCGCCACATCGAAGGTCCATTTCGCTTTTGGATCAAAGATGGTGAGATCGGCATGTCCGCCCTGCTCTAGGGCGCCTCGCCCGCGCAGGCCAATGATCTTCGCGGGGTTGGCGGAGAGCAACTCCACCAATCGTTTCAGCGGCATCTTGCGCTTATGCACAAGTTCCGTAAGCGCCAGGCCCAACGCCGTTTCCATCCCGGTGATGCCGAAGGCTGCTTTATCGAACTCCACTTCCTTTTCGTGGCGGGCATGTGGGGCGTGATCCGTTGCGATGCAGTCAATCGTCCCGTCGAGCAGTCCCTTAATCATTGCATCGCGATCGTCGGCACTGCGCAAAGGCGGATTCATTTTGTAATGTGTGTCGTACTCACCGACCTTGTCGTCGGTCAACGTGAAATGATGCGGCGTCACTTCGCACGTCACGCGGACGCCAGCGTGCCGCACCTTTGAAATCGCGTCCAATGCCTCAGCCGTCGAGATATGAGCAACGTGAAGCTGGGCTCGCGTTCGCCGCGCCAGGTCGATATCGCGGGCAACGATGCTCGACTCCGCATCGTTCGGCCAGCCACGCAGTCCAAGCCGGAACGATACCGGCCCCGCATTCATGCTCGCGCCGGCCGTTATTCGCGTGTCCTCCGCGTGCTGGATCACGGGGAAGCCTACCGTCGCGGCCAGCCGCAGCGCTTCTTCCATCCGGCGATCATCCAGGATCGGCTTCCCATCGTCGCTGACCGCGACCGCGCCCGCTTTACGAAGTGCACGGTAGTCGCTGAGTTCTTCTCCCCTGCTGCCTTTCGTTGCCGCAGCAATCGGAAACACGTTCACCACGGCGCGGCGTTCCGGGGCCTGCATCCATGCGGTAATCTCCGCCGAGTCGTTCACCGGCGTGGTGTTTGGCATGGCGCATACGGACGTGAAGCCACCCGCCGCAGCGGCCTGAGTACCCGTCAGGATGGTCTCCTTGTGCGATTGTCCCGGCTCGCGCAGATGCACGTGCAAATCAATGAATCCCGGCGCCACTACCAGGCCTTTCGCGTTGAAAACTTCGTCCGCCGTCTCGGCGACTTTTCGATCCGGGGCGATTGTTGCTATGTGTCCGTTCCGCAAGAGAACGTCCGTGACTTCGTCGATGCCCGTTGCCGGATCGATAACATGACCGCCGCGTATTAAAAGAGACTTTTCCATTAGTGCTTTACTCCCAAGGCTCGCGCAAGGATGGCCATCCGAACCGCCACCCCGTTCTTCACCTGTTCCACGATCACCGTGCGGTCCGCGTCCGCGACGTCGGCCGTCAGTTCCAGTCCCCGGATAATCGGTCCCGGATGCATGACAATCGCATCCTTCTTGGCCCAGCGGACTCGCTCTGCCGTCAGTTGATATCGCGCAATGTAGTCGTCAAGGCTCAATTGCAATCCCGCCAGACGCTCTTTTTGAATGCGAAGCGCTATCACGACATCGGCCCCCGAGAGCGCTTCTTTCAGTTCGCGGGTGACAACGACTCCTGGCGCCAGTGTTTTCGCCAGATCGGGAACGAGTTCCGGAGGTCCGCACAGCACCACTTGTGCTCCGGCCTTGGTTAGCAGGTGAATATTCGACCGCGCCACGCGGCTATGGAAGATGTCCCCGATCAAGGCGACCCGGAGCCCCTTGATCTGCTTCTTGTGGCGAAGAATCGTGTACGCGTCCAGTAGCGCCTGCGACGGATGCTCGTGAAGGCCATCGCCCGCATTGATCACCGGCACGTCCACGTAGCGCGACAACAGGTGAGGCGCACCCGACGAGGGATGACGGATGATGATCGCCTGTGCACCAAGGGCCGTCAGCGTGTAACCGGTGTCGATCAGCGATTCGCCTTTCTCAATGCTCGACGCCGTTGCCGAAACCAGTGTTGTGGCTGCCCCGAGGATCTTCGCCGCGTACTCGAAAGATACACGCGTGCGCGTAGATGCCTCATAGAACAGCAACGCCACTCGCTTCTCCTTGAGCAGCGGACGAGGGTGTTTGCGCTGCATGCGATAAGCAGCACTGAGCAATTGGTCTATCGTTTTCAGATCGAGCGACTCGATTCCGAGCAGGCTTCCAGGGGCAGGTTTGGCTAGCATCAGTTCGCCTCAACAAAAAACCGCAGCCACGGCTGCGGTTCGAAACTCACAAAAGAAAATAGAAGCCAAAAGGGTTCGCTACTGCTGACCAGGCGTGCGTTACGCAGTCTCAGGCTTCTTTCTCCACCAGGAGCACCTTCTCGGCGCTGTCAATTTCCTGGAATTTCACTTCGATAATCTCGATGTCACTGGTCTGAACATAACGGCCAACAAAAGCAGCTTCGACCGGCAATTCACGGTGTCCGCGATCGATCAGCACCAGTAGTTGCACCCGCTTCGGACGTCCGTGATCAAACAGCGCATCCAGGGCGGCTCGAGTCGTACGGCCGGTATACAGCACGTCATCTGTCAGAACTACATTCATGTTCTGGATATCGGCGCCAAGTTCCGACTCTTTGATCTGCGGGTCAACGCCGACCGTCGTTAGATCGTCGCGATACAGCGTGATATCAAGCACTCCGACCGGAACCGGCTTTCCTTCGATTCGCTCAATGATCTTCGCCAGCCGTTGGGCTAGTGGCACGCCACGCCGTTTGATGCCGATCAGAACCAGGTTCTCAGTCCCATTGTTCTTCTCGATGATCTCGTGCGCCAGGCGGACCAGTGTTCGTTCAATCTCCGACGCGGACATCAGTTGCGCTTTCAGGCGCAGGTTAGGCTTGGGCGTGGGGTTGGAAGTCATCTCCGGCATGATACGCAAGCCAACCGTTGGCGGGCAAGGATATGACCACAATTCAGGATATGGTCCGATCTCCGAAATCGCCTCTTTACCAGGGCCGCAGCAGCAAATAGGCCGAAAAGCCCCTCTATGGTAATGCCTTACGCGTCCTGCTCAGAAATCCGCTTGAGTTTCCGCGATTCGGCCAACAACCGCATGCTGTTCATCAGATTCTGGAAGGTCACGATGCCAACGAGCCTGCCGTCGTCCACGATGGGAATGATGCTAAGGTTCTGCCCGGCAAGTTTTCGCAGCCCGGACGCCAGCGATTCACCCTTCTGCGCCACCTGGAAGGCGCGCTCCATCGCCATTTGCACGTAGCCGTTTCCCTCTGCCCGCAAGGCCTCCACGATCCGTTGGCGGCTGATTACGCCGACCATATCGCTGCCACGAATGACCGGGAAATCCTCCTGGAGCGTGTGCACCGCTTTTGAGAGTGCATCTTCGAGCGTGTCAGCCGGAGAAAGTGTCGAGAAGTCGGTCAACATCACCTCTTCCAGTCGCAAACTTTCCAGTACCGACTGGAACACTACCGAGCGTTCTTCGAGCATCGCCGAAAGGAACAGCAGCGACCCCGCGATCATGTACCAGGTGTTCCAGAATCCTGCGAACATCAGCACGATCGAGAACAACTGCCCGACGCTGACTGCCTTTCGCGTCGCCTGCACCGGATTCATCTTCCGCGCCAATTGCGCACGCAACACCCTTCCTCCATCCGTTGGGTACGCCGGCATCACGTGCAAAACCGACAAGAACAGGTTCATCCAGAAGAAGGTCCTCACCAGGTTCGCCGATGTGATGAACGGCGGGGCCAGAACATGCGCCTGCGGCATCACGGCTGCTGCGAAAACATACGCTCCCGCCGCGAGGAACAGATGCACCAGCGGACCCACCAGCGCAACTTTCACGCGGCCTATCGGATCCTTAAGCTGCATTGCATTCTCTTCCATCAGCGTGACGCCGCCGATGGGCATCAGAATCAGCACCCGTTGCGGAAGGCTGTGCCCGTGCGAAACAAACGCATGGGCCACCTCATGCAAGATCACCGAAAGCAGCAGGAGGGCAATAAACGCGAATCCGCGACTGAAGACCGCCTGCCCCAGTGTCTGGCCTTCCATCATCCAGACCGCCACCAGCAGGAATCCGTAGGAAAGGTGAATGCGTACATGGACATTCCCCATGCGCCCCAATGGCACAGACCAGCTACGCATGATTGCGGAAATCCAGGTACCCATCGCTCTTCATTTTATACACTTAACACTCCGAAGACCGTGCCGGAGTTCATGTGCGTATCATCGCGGGAAAATATCGCAGCCGTCCCTTGAAGTCGCTGCCGGGAATGAACACCCGCCCGACCAGTGATCGCCTCCGCGAAACCCTGTTCAACGTACTGACTGCCAGTGCCCCGCAGACGCTTGAAGGCAGCCTCTGGCTCGACGTTTTTGCCGGTACAGGAGCAGTCGGGATCGAGGCGTTAAGCCGCGGCGCTCATGCCGCAACCTTCATCGACAACAATCGAGTTGCGCTTCGCGTCATCCGCGACAACCTGAAATCTCTCGGAATAACCGATGGCTTTGAGATCGTGGAACACGACGCCTCACGCTCCCTCCGTCAACTCGACGCACTCGCATCAGCTTTTGACTACGTGTTTCTGGACCCGCCGTACGCAATGACCGTCGCCTACGAAGAAACCTTGGGATTTCTTGGGCAGTCGCGGATCTTGAAGCAGGATTCCGTCGTGATCGCCGAGCACGACAAACGGTACGATCCGGGCGAAGGCTTCGGAGCACTCCGCCGCTACCGCACCTTAATCCAGGGCGACAGTGGCCTCAGCTTTTATCACTTGAGCTAGTATGGGCGAAACCCGCTGAGCTACATGATCAACTCATCCGTCCGCCGCACGATCGGGTGCTGCATCTCCTGAAGATCGTTCTTCACCATGTTCAGCCCGACCATCGCCTCTTCGAAGTTCTCTGCCAACTTCTTGAACAATGGCGCCACCTTCGCATATTCGAAGCAGTCGAACTTGGACACGATGTAATAGCTCTCTCGTCCCGCCTTGATGAAGTCCACGAAGCTTTCCAGTCGGTTACGACGCAGGCGGAAGCGGTTGATCGACTCAGGAAACATGCCGGTAAAGAACAACGTATAGTCCCCGATATGTTTCCGCACCTGCCGCTCGCGGTCGAACGATGGCGCCGGCCCGAACACCGGATCGGATTCCAGCAGCATCTCGCCCACATCGCGCAGTGGACGACCGGCGGCATCGCGGATCTTGTACAACTGCTCCTCTTCGCAAAAGTCCGTCAGCATGTTCGCCACGTAGCCGCTGACCTGCGAGTCGCGCAGAACAATTGTTTCCTCGTAATGCCTGGAGACCAACTCCAGGAAGAACTCCCGCAAGGGGTGCGATTCAGGGATCATCGTTTTATTCCTACCCCACTAGGAACTGAAACGCTTCCAGCAATGTTCAGTTGCGCTGTTGAGCGCGATTCTGAAACAGCTCGGTTCCGGATGCAAGTCACTTTCGATACGCGTACCCGTAACCTGGCTACCCGCGCTGGCTTTCAAGCCCGTCTCATCCGGGGGATTTAACTATTTAGATGAGGAAAATTGCGGCTTCGAACGCATGTAGAAGTGAATGTCAGCAGGCAACTCGGGCGAGTGCTAATCGTACAAACCGCTGAAAATGAATTAGGCCCTGCCGCAGCAGGGCCAGGGTATGACTTTGTACCAAGGCTACTTCTTATTAACGGCTTTCTTCAGGTCAACACCGGGGGTGAACTTCGCGACCCGGCGGGATGCGATCTTGATGATCGAACCCGTCTGTGGATTGCGGCCATTCCGCGCCTTGCGTTGATACACGGAAAACGTACCGAATCCGGACAACGTAACACGCTCTCCCTTCTTCAGAGCGTTGCTCACACCCACGATTAACGATTCAACCATCGACGTCGCGAGCGCCTTTGAGACGTTTGCGTCGGCCGCGATCTTCTCGACAATATGGCCCTTGTTCATGTTTCCTCCTTCGCAGGGGACATCGGCCATCATTAGGCTACTCGTACAAGAGCAGTGTCAAGAAAAGATGAACGGAAACCCGCATCAGAGTGCTATTTTGGCACTCGCTTCGAAATCAGGCCGCCACCATCTTTGGGCTTGCCGCCTGGAACGCCTTCTCCGAAATTCCCAGCTTCTGCCCCAAATCGCTGAACAGGCGCACCCATTCGCGTGCCTTCTTATCCGGACGCGCGACCATTTGCGGATAGAGGGTCTGGATCAGGCCGTAATACAGGTTCTGGACTTTCCAGAGATTCAACTCGAACGGAAGCGACTGGATAACCGCAAAGATGGAAGTCATCCGCTCCAGCGTATCCGTATCTTCCGGCATCGCCGCAAATGCCTGCATCAGCGAATTAATCCGCCCAGTCAACGAATACCCCAGTCCGGCCACGTCCAGGTTGAGGTTCTCTCGCCGAGCCGTATCGAAGAGCGACGAGATCCGGCTCGTGTCCAGTGGCACATCCTCAAATGCCCGCTTTAATTGCGAGTTCACCACGAACTCCGACGTGACCGACAGCACCTTCGGATACGGCATATGGATTTCACCCAGGAAGCGCATCAGCGATGCATGACTGTCATACACCTGCCGGTACATGGCTTCCGCCTCGTTGACCACGGACGCCAGCAGCATCGCCGTCACCCGCTGTCTTTCATCCTTGAACAGCGACTTCAGTGAATACGCCGTCGCCCCGAAGTGCCGGTCCAGAGCCCGGATGCTGTCTGGAATGTCCGTCCTTGCGAATGCCTCATCAGCATCCTCGATCAAACGGCCGTACTCCTCCGCTCCGCGATAAACCCTCACGCCCGCGACCAAATTGTTGTCCCCCAGATGCAGCACGCCAAACGTCACGTCCGCCTGGTTACGCGTAATTCGCGACCGGATATTTGCCCGCCCCAGTGCAAACTGCATGCGACCCGCCTGAAGCGTTCTCGAATCGACCAGGTCCACTTCGTAGGAGAAGATTGCGCTATGCTGCTCGAATCCGCGGAACAACGCGCTGATCGCGTAATGCGCACCCACGCCGAGCAGGTCCACCATGGCCGGCTTGGCGAACCGCCGGTAGATCTCCGCCCCGTTCTCGTACTCTGGGATATTCGTCGGCGCGTACGCCAGTAACTCCAGGAATCGTTCTTCCCGATGATCCCCAAACAACTGTTCCGCCAACTGCAGCGTTCGTGCCGCGTATTGCAGCACTTGCACCGTCTCGATCCCCGACAACTCGTCGAAGAACCACCCGCAACTTGTGTACATGAGCATCGCGTGACGCTGCATTTCCAGCATGCTCAGTAACTCGACCTGCTCCTGGCTATTGAGTTCACGCTTCTGGTGCCGTTGCAGGAACTCATCCACGTTCTCTTCTGAGCGGTCCATCACTAGATCGATGTAATCGTTCCGCGCCGCCCACGGATCGTGAACCATGTTGCCCGCACACTGGCGAAACGGTTCCGCGATGTCGTCTCTCAGGCAATCAAGTGCGATTCGCAACGGCTGCCGCCAGTTTTGATGCCAACCCTCGCGGCCTGAATTACACCCGCAATCGCTCTTCCACCTCTCCACCCCGTGGGCACAACTCCACGCAGTGTTCTCAATAATCTCCGCCTCGTGCGTCGGTGGATGCAGTTCCAGAAACTGCCCGTAGTTTGTGATCTTTGCCAGGTCATGCGATTCCACATAGTGAAGCGCATAGGCAAGCGCCATGTCGCCATAGCGATGATGATGGCCATACGTTTCACCGTCCGTAGCAATGTGCATCAACTGCGGGTATCGCCGCTCCGTGAATCCGCTCATCAGTCGCGACGCGAACTGTTCGCCACTGCTCAACAACTTCTCGAATGCTACGGCTCGCGAGATCGGCCCATCGTAGAAGAACAAACCAATCCGTTTTCCCGAGTTGAGATAGCAGAAATACGGCTGCTTCGGATCGATCTTCGCGCCTTCCACATTTCGCCACTGCCGTCCGTGGCGTCGCGTCTGCCGTGCCTGCGACGGAGCCAAAATCGTGTACTTGATTCCGTGTTCCGCAAGTATCTCCAGCGTCTCGTTGTCGACCGCCGTCTCCGGCAACCACATCCCCTCCGGATCGCGTCCAAACCGCCGCTGAAAATCCCGAATCCCCCAGATGATCTGCGTCTCTTTATCGCGGCGGTTCGCCAGCGGCATGATCATGTGATTGTAGGCCTGCGCGATCGCCGACCCGTGCCCGCCAAAGTGCTCTTTGCTCCGCCGGTCGGCCTCCAGGATGGCCTCGTACACATCGGGCGAATTCGTTTCCATCCACGACAACAGCGTCGGCCCGAAGTTGAAGCTGATGCGCTCGTAGTTGTTGACAATCCGCTCAATATGCCCGAAGCCGTCAAGGATTCTCGACGCTGAATTCGCTGCGTAGCACTCCGCCGTAATCCGCTCATTCCAATCGTGAAACGGATACGCCGACTCTTGCAGTTCAACGAACTCAAGCCAGGGATTTTCGCGTGGTGGCTGATAAAAATGACAGTGAATACACAGGTAGCGTTCCATGTCTGCGCTTGATTAGGATGCAGACGAAGCAGCTTGAGTCCGGTACAAAGTCGCCTTCTGGCCATTTTTCCAGAGCTCTCCACAGACTTTTGCCGGAAGTTCACAACTCCCGCTCATGCCGACTTGCGCCAATCGCTCGCAAGTGCCACTCTGGTTCAGGAGATCCCTGTGCCTGCCGAAACTAAAAATACGGCGACCTGCCCCGTTTGTGATGACACTGGCTGGAAGCCCACACCGGAAGGGCGCGTCGCAAAATGCGACTGCCGCCTCCGCGCACGCGGAGCCTCCCTCGAAGATGCTGCCCGGATTCCCCGGCGGTACTCCCGGTGCAACTTCGATAACTTCATAACCGAACTGCCTGACCTTACCGCCACCGAGCACCAATCCCTGCACACCGCCCGTTTCCGCGCCGGCCGCTTCGTCGAAGAGTACCCCAACGAAAAAAACGGTCTGCTATTCATCGGCCCAACCGGTACCGGTAAGACCCACCTCGCAGTTTCCGTGATTCGCCTTCTCATGGACATGAAAGGCGTGTCGTGCCTGTTTGTTGACTACCGTGAACTGCTGCGCGAGATGCGTCAGTCCTATAACCCCTCCGTGCAGGCTACCGAAATGGACGTCCTCCGCCCCGTACTCGAAACCGAGGTCGTGCTCATCGACGATCTCGGTGCCTCCGCAACCCAGAGTGCCTGGGAACGAGACACCGTCGCCTACATCCTGAACAAACGTTACAGCGACGAACGCACCACCATCATTACGACCTACCTGCTCGACCGCCCCAGCCCGGTGGCTGAAGTTCCTGAAAACCCGAGCCCCTCCTTCGGACGCAACAAGAACCTCGAAGAGGCCCGGGCGGCTCTGCGCGATCGCACTCTCGGCGAGCGCATCGGCGACCAGATGCGGGCACGCCTTCATGAAATGTGCCGTAAAGTCGAGATTCAGGCTCGTGATTACCGTGAACGCGGCAAGCAGTAGGTACTCGTCTCCTCATCGACAATCCTGAGTACCCAATAGACAATAGCGATAGTGCTTCCGTATTCGCTCAGCTTTGATCCCGTCACCGACGCGGAGTTCTTCTCCGCCATCCCGGCTAAGCCAGCCGTTTTCCTCCTGCGTGGCGAATCCGGCGAGCCGTACGTCTCAAAATCCAGCAACTTACGACGACGCATCATGAGGCTGCTCGCGGCGCCGGAAGGCCTCACGCGCCGCTTGAGCCTTCGCGATCAGGCGAAGACTCTCGAGTACGCGCTTACCGGATCGGATTTTGAATCAGGATTACTGCTCTACCAGGTGCTCCGTCGCGAGTTCCCGAAAGCCTATGCCAGCCGCCTCAAGCTCCGGCTGGCGCCATTGGTGCGCCTTCACATCGAGAACCGCTATCCGCGCGTATCCATTACCACCAAACTTGGCAGCAAGTCGCTCTTCTATGGGCCGTTTCCTTCTCGTGCCATGGCAGAGAAATTCGCCAATGATTCGCTCGACTTTTTTAAGCTGCGGCGCTGCGTGGAAGAGCTGAATCCTGACCCGCAATTCCCGGGCTGCGTTTACTCGGAAATGAAGATGTGCCACGCGCCCTGCTTCAAAGGCTGCACAGACGAGGAGTACGAGACAGAATCGGCCCGCATTCGGCAATTTCTCGATTCAGGTGGAGATTCACTCGTCCGCGAGATCACCGCCGAACGTGACCAGGCTTCGGCCGAACTGCACTTTGAAACCGCAGCACTGCTGCACGCCAAACTCGAAAAGCTGAAGCCCGTTGTTGGCCAGCTGCCGGAAATCATCCGCCGCATTGACCAGCTCTCCGCGCTCATGATTCAGCCCTCCGCCGAACCCGATCACGTCACGCTTTTTGAAATAGATGGCGGACGCTTCTCCGCACCCATTCAGCTTGCCGTTACTCAGCCTCAGGAGACCGGCGGCAAGCCTCATTCCATGGAAGCCCGTATCCAGGAGGCAATCGCCGCTACTCCGGTTCCAAGTGGCTCCGCCCAGGAAACGATGGAGCAGTTGGCAATCCTCAAGCGCTGGTATTACCGCAGCAGCAAGATCGGTGAGATTTTTTTTACCGACGAGCGCGGCGAACTGCCCTGGCGCAGGATCGTTCGCGCTGTGTCCCGTGTCTTCAAAGGCGAAAAAGCTGTTCCCGACCTGAGCGAATCAGCCAAAGACTACTGGATCATGCGAGAGAAATTAGGAAACCTCTAGGCATTTGGATTCGCTCTTTTCCTGAACACCACTTCCACCCCATCTCTCCAGCTTTCATTCACAGCCACCAACTGCCAATCAATCTCCGGAGAAAAATACCGCAGCAGTCTGTCGGTTGTGGGGTGAATTCTCAGCGCTGGAGCAACCAGGTACAGTAGCGGCGACTTCTCGCTCAGCTCCGCGCCTCCAAAGTACCCATACCTCTGGAACTCCCCGCGCGCGTGATGCCAGCTTACTCGCGCCCAGTAATCCAAGCCCTGCATCGGCAGATGCAAGTCCTCATCAGCCTTCAACTCAAGCACCGCGAGTCGTCCTTCACGTGTCATTGTCAGGACATCAATCATCGCCCGGTCCGAGGCCGTGAACGCCGGTACCTGTGAGTATGTCCAGCGCGAATCAAGTTGCAGATCAAGAACGGCTACGTCGCGAACGATCACTGACTCAAGCCAGCGCTCCGGAGCCAGTCTCCACAACACGTCGCCGGGACGCGCCGGCCCACTCTGCCGTGACTCGCGCAGTCGCCCCAAGATGTGCCGAAATAACTCTTCGTTCTTATCCGACAACACCGTTTCGCTGGGGCCCACTCCGAACACAATCTCCGCCGCACTATGAATCGAACCCGCGATCCGTGCTCGTGCGAATTCCAGTCCGTGTATACGAAATGAGACTTCCGCCGGTGACGTGACCGCCACTTCGCATCCTGGAGCAATCTCGCTGATCCGTGCAATCGACGCCGCAAATCGCTCCTTCGCCGCCTCGAAATTCGGACAATGCACCAGCCGTGTCTCTACGTTTCCTCGATCCGACGCGTCCACCGCCTCCGCCGCATCCTCACGCTGGTTGAACTCGTGCAGTTCAAACGACGCCAGCTGCAAATTCAGATGCGCCAACCTTTCGCGCACGATCGCCGACCGTTTCGGCGGTACAAACAGCTTCAATCCTGCAACGTGCTTCCTCGTCGCTTCTCGCTCGCGGAGATAGTCCAGCCACAGCAGCCCGATGGTAAGCGCGCCGTCGACCGACGCCTGCGTCTCTTCCGCGTTCACTCCCAGCACCGCGAAAATAGTGTTCCCCTTTTGCAGGACGCCACGCGCATACACTGGCCCGAACGACCTCTCCAGGTCCACCGACGACTTCGGCCGTGCAACCTTGAAACCCGGATACATCCTGAGCAACATCCGTTCCAGTTGCCGCTCGTACGTCACGCGCTGGCTTCGTTTCGTCGATGGAGTCCGCCGGTCCGGGTCGCGGCAGATCTCCATCAGCGTCGGCTTCGGACGCCCGAGTCGCTGCACCATTAACCGCAACGACTGCGCCTTCATCTCGGCATCTACCACGCGGCGAACGCAGTTCCGCTCGCTCGACCAGAACTGCACCACGCATTTATCGTGCTCGGTCGCGACCGAATACTTCGCCTCCGCCAGATCGAACAGGATTTCGCCTTCTTCGACCACCACACCGCGCGCGGACGCCCCCACGAACTCCTCGATCATCTGCGCCATGGACGTAGCACTCATGCCACGAATGAATCATGCCCGTGCCACCGATTGCACGGATTTCCGTCACATTCGCCGATGTTCAAACCCCGCTACCAGTACCATTTCAGAACAAAAAAAGCCGATCGCCAAAGCGACCGGCTCCACAGAAAAATGTTCTACCACACGCGGCAGGCGTTCTCCCGGACCATCGGTTGTCCTGTCTTGCAGCCAAACGCCGACTGGAACTCTGCCGAGTTCTGCACCACTCCGTTCACGCGGTACTTGCCGGGTGAGTGCGGATCGGTCTTCGCCAGCAGGCGCGATGATTCCGGCGTCACGTTCTGGCACCAGATCTGCGCATAACCAAGGAAGAACCGCTGCTGGGGCGTGAAGCCATCGATCTTGTCCATGGCCTTGCCCTTCAGCGCCTCGTTCAGCGCCATCAGGGAGATCTTCACGCCGCCGTTGTCGGCCGTGTTTTCACCCAACGTCAGCTTGCCGTTCAACGTGACGTCGTCCACAGCCACGAACTGGCCGTACTGGTCAGCCAGGCAGCCGGTCCGCTTGTCGAACTCCGCCCGGTCTTCCTTCGTCCACCACGAGTTGAAGTTACCCTCGGCGTCGAACTGGCTACCCTGGTCATCAAAACCGTGTGTCAGTTCGTGTCCAATCACCGCTCCGATGCCGCCGTAGTTTACGGCGTCGTCAATCGTCGGATCGAAGAACGGCGGCTGCAGAATGCCTGCTGGGAAGTTAATGTCATTCATCGACGGACGGTAGTACGCATTCACCGTCGGCGGCGACATCGACCACTCGTCGCGATCAACCGGTTTCCCGATCTTGTTCAAGTTCCGCTTCACTTCAAATGCCGCCGCTCGGGTCGAGTTCCCAAGCAGGTCGCCCCGCTTGATCTCTACCGTGCTGTAATCGCGCCACTTGTCCGGATACCCAATGTGATTCCGGATCGCATCCAGCTTCACCTGCGCCTGCTTCTTCGTCTGGTCGGACATCCAGTCCAGCGACTTGAAGTCCTGCCCCATCGCGCCTTCCACGTTCTTCACCAGTTCGAGGGTGCGCTTCTTGCTATCGGCGGGGAAATTCTTTTCGACATACGGCTGCCCGAGCAGCTCCGGAAGTTCCGCATCCACCCGGCGCACACACCGCTTCCACCTCGCCGCGTTCTCTTTCTGGCCCGACATGTACTGCCGGTTGAAGGCAAAGTCTTCATCGACGAACGGCTGCGACAGCAGCGGTGCCGCGTCATTCAGTGCCTTCCAACGCAAATACACCTTCCAATCGCCGAGCGGCACCTGCCCGAGCATCCCATCGACTTTTTTGAAGAAGTCGGGGTTCACCGTGTTCAGCGTTTCCACGCTCGGTACAGCGCGCAGCTTGAAGTACTCGGCAAACATGAAGTTCGGAGCCAGCGCGTACAGCTCTTTCGCCGTCATCTTGTGATCGCGGTTCGCCGGATTGCGGCGGGCCGTACGGTCCATCGACGCCCGCGCCAGTTCAGTCTCCATCTCCATGACGATCTTCGCCTGGGCGGCGGCGTCGGCTGGCTTCTCGCCCGCCAACTCCATCATCTTCTGCACGTGCGCCACGTACTTTTCGCGCGTTTCCTTCGACTTCGCGTCGTCCTTCAGGTAGTAGTCACGGTCCGGCAGCGTAAGTCCGCCCTGATCCACGAATGCGATCATCGACTGCGCGTTATGCATATCCGGCTGCGCGAACATCCCAAACAGCGACGGAATCCCATTCGAATGCAGATACGCCACCGTCGTAATCAGGTCTTTGTGGGTTTTGATCTTCGCAATGCGATCGAAGGTCGGCTTTAGGGGACTGATCCCCAGCTTGTTCACCGCCGCCTCATCCATGCACGACGCGTAGTGATCACCTATCTTCTGCATGATCGCGTTGCGCCCCGGGTCCGGCTTCGCAGCGCCTTCGAGAATGTCGTGCAGGATCGCCAGGTTGTTCTCGGCGAGCTGATTGAACCGGCCCCAGCGTGACTGATCTCCCGGGATCGGGTTGTTGGCCATCCATCCGCCGCAGGCGTAACGATAGAAGTCCACGCACGGATCCACCGTCGTGTCCATGTTCTTCACATCGAACCGGACCGCCGTATTGGACCCGGCTGTTTGCGCGAACATGAACCCCGCAAACAGGACGACGACAATGCCTACTGCCATAAATCGTTTCATAGAGAGAACTCGGTTGAAAGAATTGGAAAGCGGACTAGTATAAACATCGCGGACGAACAAAGCACAGTGAGCCGGGGACGTATCCAAGCCACACTGGGACGAATCTTCCCCAACTCCTCGTTTAGAATAGCTTGAAGCGGATGGTTAGGTACTTCTTCGGATTTTCGCGCACCGCCTTGATCAGCGTCCGCGTTTCCACCATCATCTGGTCGGCATTCGTGTAAAGCGACGGGTCTTTCAACAGCTTCCCGGCCGCACCCTCGCCAGCCTCCAGCGATGTCATGATGTTCGACAGCTTGGTGAGCGTGTTGTCCAATTTCGCCGCAAACTGCTCATCTTTCGCGAACTTACCCAGCGCGCCCTTCCCATTGTTGATGTCGGTCATCAAATTGTTGGCTTTGGAGATCGTCTGGTTCGCGTTGTCGTAAAGGCTGGGATCTTTCAGCAGCTTGCCGACCGTGCCATGTCCGGCTTGAATCTCGTCGATGATGTTATTCAGCTTGTCAACGGAAGCATTCGCCTTGTTATACAGTTCGTCACTGGCAACCAGCTTCCCGATGCTGCCCTGCCCCGATGACACCCGATTCACGATCCCTTGCACTTCATTCAGGGTCGAGTTCAACCGGCTATACAGTTCCTTGTCGTAAATGAGCTTTCCGATCGACCCCTCGCCGCTCTCGATGAACGTCACGATGCGGTCCAACCGGCGCACCAGCACATCCACGTTTTGCAGGCTAGTCTGCGTGGACTTCACCACATCCTGGATCCCCGGCGTCTCCTCGATCTTCAACTCTGCATTCTCTTGCAGGGTCTGTGCCGACTTCGCCCTCGTCCGGTCGATATTCACGAACGTCTCGCCCAGCACACCCGCCTGTGTCAGTGCTGCGGTCGAGTCCACCGGAATCTCCTGCGCCGCTTCTTTCGTGATCTTCATCCGCACCAGGACTGGCGTAATACCGTGCTTCACGATGCGAATATCCGACACGTTGCCCACCGGGACCCCTTGCAGGTTGACGGGCGCGCCCGAGCGCAATCCCTGCGCATCATCGAAATAGGCTCGAATCGTAACCTTGGACGTGAACAGTCCGCCGGATCCGGTCATCAGGAAGATCAGGATGGCCAGCACTGCGCCGGCCAGCACCACCGTGATCCCTACTCGTAATTGCGCCCACTTCACCTGGCTTTGACTAGGCATTGCCCCCCAAACGCTTGCAGGCCATAGCGACTCATTGACCGGATGGTAAGAACCGAATCATAGCAAAACACCTGGCTTCCGAACAGCGATCTCACGCCCTCGCCACCTTGCCGGCAGTCGCCAACCCAAGCACGTAAGCCGCCCCTCCGCACAGCAGCGTCACGCCGAGGCCGAACTGGATCGCGATCGTCATCGCCAGCACCGATCCCAGTACGCTCGACGCGGCATTCATCGCCCACGCCCACTCGATCAGGTTATCGTCATGCCGAGATTGCCCCAGCATCCTAAGCCCGCTCGGAAACGGCATTCCCATTGCGAATCCCAGGGGAATAATCAGCAGGGCCGCGATCGTTACCTTCACTCCCTGTGGCAACCCAATCAGTTCATGCAGGATCGGCGACAGCATGAAGTAATACAGCGCCAGGATCGCAATCACGATCCCAAACGCCATCTTCACCTTTCCCGGATCGGCGAAGATCCGCCGCGACATCATGCTCCCCGCCCCGCTCGACAGCAGCATCAGGAACACCACCACCGTCATCGCATAGATCGGATGTCCCAGGAACAGCACCAGTCGCTGGATCAGCGTAATTTCCACCGCGATGTATCCCAACCCGATCGCGACAAAATAGATCAGGGGCAACCACCTCGCCCCCGCTTTCGACCGCGGCGTAAACAGCAGCGGAATAATCAGGAACGCCAGCACCGCCAGTGCCGAAATCAGCACCAGCATCAGCAGCACCGCCACTCCCATGTTCACTTTCCAGTCGATCCCCTGTTCCGTCCCGGCGCCGAGAACTTGGCTGGGCTTCAGCGTGAAGAAGAAGAACGGCGCGTCGTCATACACCGGAGTCACATTGAACGAGTAATTCGCCGCAAACCTCTCCGGGCTGCCTATCTGTATCAGGTCGCGGAAAGCTTTCGCTTGCTCGATATTCGGCACCTTGTCGCCGTAAGGAAGATACAGTCCAAACAGCTTAGGCTGACTTGCCATGTGCTGTTCGACTCTCGCCTGCTCTTCCGGCGTGAACGGCGTCTTCTTCGCCAGCACCGTCACCGGACGTCCATCTTGGTTCAACTCGCCTTCCAGCACGATGATAAAGTGCTTCCGCAAGTCGCCCCCACCCAGCGCCTTCATCGCCTGGCTCACCACTCGCAGCGCCTCTCGCGGACGCGCGAACTCCCACCGCGTAATCGCGATGTACCCATCTGGCTTCAGGTGATCGAAGTACTCCCGGAACGCCTCCACCGTATACAGGTTGTTCTCGCTCAACGCGAACGCGCCCGCTGCCGTTGACGCCCACGTATCCACCAGCGTCATCTGGATGACGTCGAACTTCTGCTTCGAACTCCGAATCCACGACCTGCCGTCGCTCACATTGATATGCACGTTCGGACGCAGGTACAGCCCATACGACCAGTCCTTGTACTTATCGCGCATGATCGTGTCGGCGATGATCGGGTTGATCTCGATTCCGGTCACGCTCGGGCTTCCATTCGCCACCGCCCTGAGCACGTCCACTCCGCCACCCGGCCCGATGATCGCGTACTCGCCCTTCGGCCTCAGGACGTTCGTCACCGACGGAGCCGCCGACATCAGGTTCTTCTGATAAGCGCTCCCCTCCCATGGCTCCTTGGGGTCCTGCGCCATGATGTATGTAGACGCATCCGCGTCGATTACGATCACCTTCGCGCCACCCTGGTTATCTACTTCCACGCGCGAGATCGCGTTCCACTTCGCGAACTCCACCCAGGATTTGTCGCGGATCTTCCCCTTCGCATAAACGATATCGATGAGTCGGCCGTTGTAGTTAGCTGCAATTAGCGCAACGAAACCTGCAACTACCACCAGGGCAATCGTCCGTCGCTTCTTCGCCGTTGCCCATACCAGCGCACTCACCTCCATCACAAAGCCGGCGAATAGCACCGTATTCGGTCCACCCACCACGTTCAGCAGCGGCACGATCCCGATGCACGCAAATGCTCCTCCCACCAGGTCGGCCGCGTAGAGATGCGAAATGTGGAACGACTCGCGCGCGAACAGCACGGAAAAGAACAGACCGGTAAAAAAGAACGGCAGCGCCGAAACCAGGTAGATGATCGTCAACAGCAGGAAGTTCTCTCGCGTCAGGCTCAGCGATACCGGAACGTGCAGGTCCACTTCCAGCACCACCAGCATCAACGCCGCATTCAGCACACAGACGAAATACCCGATTCCCCCGGTGCTCCAGCGTGCAATCCTCTGCTTCCACACATACGCGAATACGCCGCCCGCTCCCAAACCCAGCAGCGCGATGGAAATGGCAAGGAATGCGAAGTGATAGAACAGCACCACTGAAAACAACCGCGTCAAGGAAAGTTCCAGCAGCAGGCTGGCGAAGCTCATTGCGAGCACGCCGATCATGTACCGCCGGTTTGAGATAGATGCCCCTTGTGCCTCGCCCATCTTGGGCGAAGCCACGGGACTCGCTATTTCCATCGGGATTAGTCCTCCAGGATCACGTATGCGATGGCGAGGTGTTCCGTATGAGACAGTGAAAGATGCGCTCTCTTCATCCCCAGTTTCTGCGCGAACTGGGCGGCGACGCCGTGGAAGGAAATCGTCGGGCGGCCGCCGGGCAACCGTGTCACCTCAACTTCTCGCCATGAGATGCCCATTCGCAGGCCCGTGCCGAGCGCCTTCAGCGCCGCTTCCTTCGCCGCAAACCTCGCCGCATATCGTTCCGTCTTGTTGTGCTTGGAATGGCAGTATTGAATTTCGGCGTCGGTAAACACCCGTTTTAGGAAACGGTCGCCAAATCGCTCGATAGCCGCCGCTACACGCTCGACCTCGGCTATATCAACGCCGGTGCCAACTATCATGACTCGGCTAAGGTAACACAGGGATAAGTGGAATGGCCGTGAAGCCGGGCCGAACGATTTCGAAACAAGTTAGCCCAGGACTTCGTCCTGGGCCACGCAAACACCACAAGTATGTCCCTTACGCGTGCGCAGCACGCGGGACTTCACACCGTAATCGCAATCCCCGCCCTCTTGTGCCCACGTAGCTTTGCCGCCCAGTTGAAGATGCGCTTCAGAAAATACTTCTGGTCCAGCAGTTTGTTACCCTTTGCGAACTCCGGATCTCCCGGTTCGAGCACCCGCGCAGTCCCTTCCACCCACGTGCCGAATACATTTCCGCGCACATCGCATGGTGCGACCCGTACTCGCGGATTGTTCCTCGCCCGCTTCACCTTCCACGCGTGTGCCATCGTGTACGTGTAAATGGTCCCTTCGGGCGAAATCTCGAACCATACTGGCGTCTTAATGCCTTCACCGTTTCTTTTGAACGTCTCCAGGTTCAGATACTTCTGCCCGCGAAACTGCGCCAGTTTCCCCTCGTCCATTAATCTTCTTCCTTCTTCGGCATCAGCCACCGGAATAGCATATTGATGAGCGCCAGAACAATCGCCCCCAGGAACGCCGGCCAGAATCCATAGATGGTGAAGCCCGGCACGAACGCTGCCGCCAGTTTCAGCACGATCGCGTTTACCACGAACCAGAATATCCCGAGCGTGAATACCGTCAGCGGAAACGTCACCACCTTCAGGAACAGGCCGATGGTCGCGTTGAACAGTCCGATCACCACCGCAGCCAGCAACGCCGGAAATATGCCGCTCACCTCGAATCCCGGCACGACGTACGTCACGATCAGCAACGCAATCGCACTCAAAATCCAGTTCACTAACATCCGCATAGCTTGCTCCCCTCAAAACAAAAAGGCCGCTCGTGGCGGCCCTTGTCGCTAGATCTTTTTACCCGTCATTTGGAATTCACCTTCAGGTTGATCGTCGCCGACGCGCGCGAGTCGAACGAGCTTAGCGTCTTCGTGTCGCTCTTGGCGCCCTGGAACTCAGCGTAAACCTGGTAATCGACGTTGGGAGACAGCGAGGTAAACCGGTAATTTCCGCTGTTGTCGGAGATGAAGCTCCGAATCGCCAGCGTCTTCGTGTTCTTCAGGTAAACCACGGCGCCCTTAATCGGCGACTCGCTCCCATTTACGACCTGACCTTGGAGCGAACGGGTGTTCTGTGCCATCGCTGGCAACGACACCACCAGCAGCAACATACACGCGGCACACAAAGCGATCAGTTTCCTGGTCACGGGCCCTCCTTGATTTCGGGTACTCGGTCCTACTCTGTTAGATGCAGGCCGATATCCACCCGCTCCTCATTTTCAATACTGACGGTAGTTTCAGGTTTTTTCCAGTCTTTTGCGCCTTTTGGGGGTTTTACGTCTGCCCAGACTACGTAATCCGCCTTACCTGCCGGGACCCTTTGGGCGAATTCGCCCCGATGGTCCGACATCAACTCCCATTTAGCCTTTTTCTGGTCGGCCCGGCGGATCTTCACCTTAACCCCGTACGCTGGTCGCCCATTTGCACCCCATACCGTGCCAAAGATAAGGGCGTACGGCGCAATCTTCTTCTTTTTTTCGGTCTGTTGTTGGCCTAGGGCTGGAAAAGTGGAAGCAAGAATCATCGCCAACAGCGATCCACACACGAGAGCCCGTAACTTCGCAGGCCGGCTTCTGCCGGCGCGAACGCCACTAGGGCCCGACCGCGATTGCTTTCGATCAGTAATCGCTGTCGTCCTCGTCTTCTTCTTCCTCGTCTTCGTCCTCTTCGTAGTCCTCTTCTACCTTGCTCAGTTCGAGTGGCTCCGTTGTTACCACTTCGAAGTCAGAGCCACATTCGGTGCAGGATACGATCTCACCCTCATCTACTTCATCTGCATCGATATCGATGTCGCTCTCGCATTCAGGACAGACAACCATGAAACCTTTCTCCTTTGGGTTTTTGCCACCCGCAATATTTTTAGTGATGTTGACGGCTGGGCGTCAAAGAAAATGTTTGTTCCAAAAGTAACTTTTTGCAAGGGCAAGCTGTTGAAGTTCGCTTGTGATGTACGGATCACTCCCGATGGTTGCCCATGCACCGGAACGCTCTTCCCTGCATCCAATGATGCGGAAAGTTTCTATTCGCTGCTTTTTCAAATAGCATAATCGGAGAACGGAGCAAAAAGTTGGCTTACCGAACATACGGCGGAGGCGGGAGCAGGTATTACGGCACAGGTGGTGCCCGTGGCGGCGGCGGTGGTGGAGGCATCACCCTGAATTTCCCGCCCTTCTACGGCGCGGTGAAGATGTTGATTCTCATCAACGTAGCCGTCTACTTCGGACTGCTCCTGATCGGCCTTGTAGCTCCGACGTTCGAAGCCGCAATAAGCGATATCGGCGCACTCGTTCCACGCATGGTTCTTCACGGAGCCGTGTGGCAGGTCGTCACTTACGCCTTCCTCCATGGTGGTTTGTGGCACATTCTCGGCAACATGCTTCAGCTATGGTTCTTCGGTTCCACCATTGAAGGCAGCTGGGGAAAGAAGCAGTTTTACGAGTTCTACTTCTTTTGTGTGATCGGCGCCGCGATCACCACCATCGTCGTCTCGTATACCGGTATGTTTGGCGTGATGCCGTCCACCCCAACGATCGGAGCCTCAGGCGGTGTCTTCGGCGTCCTCGTAGCTTTTGCCATTCTTTTTGGAGACCAGCAGGTCTACCTTTTCCCGTTCCCCGTTTCACTGAAGGCAAAGTATCTCGTCGCCATCCTCATTCTGATCAACCTCGCCGGGGCCCTCGGGGCTATGCGCGGAGCCCGTGGCGAACTCGTCGCCTACGCCGCTCACATCGGCGGCGCCCTCTTCGGCTGGATGTACTTGAAATTTCTGCCGCGCAAAGGACTTGGCTTCGCCACATCCGAGAGCTACTACGGATTGCGCAACTCTTATTACAAGTGGAAACGGCGTCGCGCCGCGAAGAAATTCGAAGTCTACATGCGCAAACACGACCGCGCCGACTACTTCGACCAGTACGGAAATTTCAAAGCCCCGGAAGAACCGAAGGACAAGGATAACGGCGAAAGCCGGGGTGGATGGGTCAACTAGCGAAACTCGATCTCGTGTAGCTCCTCGTACACCGTCTCCACGTCCGCCATTTCGCCCAGGCGGTGCCAGAATCGATGTACGTCAGGATCTTCCGCGGCCTCTCGCCGTGCATCATCCGAGTTCCAGTACCGGAAGTTCAGCAGTCTTCCCGGATCCCTGGCGTCGTGGAACAGCTTGTCGTGGCTGTATCCCTTCCGCTCCAGCATTGCGTAGAACTCCGTCAGGAGTGCGATAACGTCGGATTGCCGTTGATCAAACGGCCGAATCACGGCGATGGCGAAGATTCGATCTTGCATGCTATTCCTACCGCCTTACGTGTGGCGATCCACACCGAATTACACCGGTCTACGCACGACAGACATCAACTCAGGGTTTTTGCCGTACCGTTTTCACCTTCGCCGGTCTACGCTCTTCTGGTTCGGTGTTTCCGGAGATGTTATCAGTACCGACGGTGTGAAGTCGCATTAAATTCGTCGACCCCGTCGAGCCTAACGTACCCGAGATAACACCCATCACGTCGCCCATTTTTATCACTCCACGGGCCAGCAACTCTGCCTCGGCCCCGCGCACCATGTCTTCCGCCGTCGGCGCAATGTCGCACTGGATGGGTATTACTCCCCACAAAAGATTCAATGTGTTGGTGATCCGGTGTTCGTGGGCGAACGCGTACGTCGGACACTTCGGCCGGTACTTCGACACTAGGCGAGCCGTATTGCCCGTCTGTGTGAACACGGCGATTGCCTTCATATCCAGTTCCTGAGCTGCGTGCGCCACAGACTCGCAGATTGTCTCCGAGATCGACAACGGCTTTCGGTCGCTCCGCCGCCGTGTCGGGATCTCTTTCATGTGCGCCTCGGTTTCCACGATGATGCGCGCCATCATGCTCGCCGCTTCCACCGGATGCTTCCCGCTCGCCGTCTCTCCCGAAAGCATTACCGCGTCTGTGCCGTCGAAGATCGCGTTCGCCACGTCGCTCGCTTCCGCTCGCGTCGGACGCGGATTCTCAATCATCGACTCCAGCATCTGCGTCGCGGTAATCACCGGCTTTCGCCAATCCAAAGCGCGCTTGATCACATGCTTCTGGATGATGGGTACCTGCTCCGGCGGGACCTCCACGCCGAGGTCGCCTCGCGCGACCATTACGCCGTCGGTCACCTCGAAGATCGACTCTAAATTCTCGATTGCCTGTGGCTTTTCCAGCTTTGAGATGACGGGAACTTTTCCACCCAGCGAACGGATATAGCGCTTCGTGATCAGGACGTCCTCGGCCGTGCGCACGAACGACATCGCAATCAGGTCGATCCCGTGCTTCAGCCCGAACTCGATATCGGCTTTGTCCTTGTCGGTAATCGACGGCAGACTCACCGGCGTTCCCGGTAAATTGATGCCCTTGTGCTCACCAATGAGTCCGCCATTGATGACCTCGCACTCCACATCCTCGCCGTGAACCGAAATCACGCGGAGTTCGATCAGTCCGTCTGCCAGTAGAATCCGCGCTCCCGGCTCGACATCTTTGGCAATCGGGAACGTCGTCGAGAGCATCGATGCTGTACCGAGCACATTCTTGCCTGTAAGCGTCAGCCGCTCTCCGGCCTTCAGGGCAACTGGCGTGCGGTCACGCAACTTGCCGGTGCGCATCTTCGGGCCTTGCAGGTCCTGGAGCAGGCAGATGATACGGTCTTCCTGCTCGGCCACGCGGCGGACCAACTGAATCATGCGCGCGTGGTCTTCGTGCGTGCCGTGCGAGAAGTTCAGCCGCGCCACATCCATTCCGGCGCGCATAAGTTCGCGGATCGTGTGTTCCGTGTTACTCGAGGGGCCGAGCGTACACACCATCTTGGCGCGTCGCGAAGAGTATCCGGCAACGGATTGGAAACTAGTCGTGCTCATGAAGGAAATGCGATTGTAACGAACCAGCCCGTCCCGGGAAAACGCCGATTTCAGCGTGCCCGCTTCTTGCGCGGAGTTACAGGAATAATGGTGGTTTCACCGGTGGCAAAAGCACGTGGATAAAGGACGGCATTGAACTCCGCGCCGAGCAGTACGATCACCGAAATGATGTAAAGCCACACGAGCAGCACGATGGCCGCTGCCAGTGATCCGTAGAAGAGGCTGTACTGGGCGAAGTGGCGGACGTAGTAGCCGAAGCCGGCGGTGGCCGGGAACCACAAGCCTGTCGCCAGAACTGCTCCGGCGATCACGCTGTGCCATCGCTGCGTCCGCGGAACGGCGTGGTGGTAGATGAGAGCCATCACCGAAATTCCGGTAAGGATCGCGATGATCCATCGCAGGATGGTCCAGAGGAGGATGATGTAGGGCTCGACCATGTGGCCGAGTTCGTAGGCCATGCGGTCGGCGAACTGCTGCTCGATCTCGTTTCCGAAGGCGACGAGCATAGTGGCGAAGCTCAATGGGATTCCGGCCATCACCACCAGTCCGAAGGCGATGAAGCGTTCCTTGATCAATCCCCAGGTGTTCGGCAGTTTGTACGCCAGGCGGAAGTAGAGCATCCACGAGGTCATCACGCCGGACGCCGTCCAGAGAGTGATCAGGGAGGCGAGGATCATCACGCGGAATGGACGCGCCTGGGTGATGTCGAAGTACTGGCGGACGGCGAGTGCGATTCCGGGCGGAAGCAGGCGTCCGAGATCGCGGGCGAGTTCATCGGCGAACGCGCGCGTGCTGTCGTACATCACCATCAGCGAAGTGGCGAGCATGAGGGCGGGGAAGAAGGTGAGGATGGAAGAGAAAGCTGAGCCCTTGGCGTGTCCCAGAGCGTCGTTTTGGAACGCGCGCCACGCCGCGAGTTTGAGAATTCGGAGAAAGCGTCTCATTCTCTTCGGGGTAGCTTACAGAATTGCGGTGACGAGTGGCTAGTAGATAGTGTCAGCGCAACCCGGAGCGCAACAGGGTCTGCGCTGTCCAGCGAAGAGTAGCGAGCGCTTCCGCGTCGTCGAGACGGCAGACATCTTTCATGATAATGAGAGCTTCGACGCTGAGCGTGAGGGCGAGTGCCGCGCGAAGTCGCTGCAACTGACGCTTGGTCAATTTTTCTTTCAGCGGTTCCAGGACTTTGTCGAGCCAACGCACCCTGCGGCCCTGGCGAACTGGGAGGTGATCTTTTCCGTTGCGGTTGGCGAGCCAGACTCCAAGCGACGCCTGTAAGAGGCTGCGCATGGCGACTTCGTTATCGAGGGCGAAGCGGTTGAACTTGTCCTGGAGCTGAAGCATACGGGCCTCGACGTCATCGCCCGAGAGTTGCGCGACGAGTTCGTCGATCGGTTTCACGGCGGGATTGATTTCAGCGACTTCGAGCAGCATGGAGTCCTGAGTTGGGAAATAGCGGTATGCTGTGGCGCGCGAAACTTTGGCGTGCTCGGCGGCTTCGGCGACGGTGGGGGGAGTGCCACGACGGAGGAGTTCTTCGGCGGCGGCGATAAGGGCCGAGCGGGTCCGCTCTTTCTGGTTGGCGCGCGGGTCTTCTTGACGTGATACCGACATATCCTTATGATACTTAAGTCTCATTACGAGGCGCAAGTCTATTTACGGAGTTTCCCGCCATGCCAATGACACGCGAACAGATGGACCAGGTAGTGACCGAGCACTTCATGTACGAAGCCATGGACAATATCGAAGGTGTCCTCGGGAGCCTGGTTGCCGACGCGGAACACGAGATGGTTCCCTCGCCGATGGGCGGCGCCCTGCATAATGCCGACCAGATCCGCGCGTTCTACAACATGCTTTTTGCCGACATTAAGGGCGAAGATGTAACCCCCGTGCGCCGGTTATACGGCGACACCTTCATGGTCGACGAAGCGATCTGGCACGGCCGGGTGGAGAACGGGCGCTCGTTCGGCTGCGCCGGCAAGAGCGGCAAAGTCAGCTTCCGCATTCTGCACGTGTTCGAGTTCCGCGACGGCAAAATCAGCCGAGAAAATGTCTGGTGCGATATTGCAGCAATACAGCAGCAGTTAGGGGTCACGGCCTTAGCGGCTAGCAGCTAGGGGCTGGGGGCTAGCAGCTAGCGGTCAGGGGCTAGGGGCTAGCGGCTAGCGGCTAGAGATGAAGAACTCGGCTGTTAGCTGTTCGCTATTCGCCAATGGTAAAAGCTTCAGGCACACACAAAACCTCATCTGCTGGCTCGCTGTTCCCTCCATCCTTTGATAGCCGTGGTCCGCTGATGTTCACGGTCATATGCTGGTCTCCTTTTTCTGAGTTTCGGATTCGCAGAGTGGAGGGGTTTGCGGCTGGTTGGAGGGTGGGAATTGGCTGCGGATCTCGAGCAGAGTCTGGAGGAGATGTCCGGCGAGATTGGGTTGTTCGTCGTTCTCTTCTTCCTCTCTGTCATCACGAGCGGACTTCTGGCTCGTTGAGGGCTTGGCCTTAAGCTTCATTTCGGCTTGGGCGCGGGCTTCGGCTTCGAGCTTTTCTTCGTCGAGTGGGGAGCGGGCGTCGCGGCGCTGGATGACGGATGCGGCGACCTGATAACCGTAAAGCGCGAGCGAGCAGAGACGGGGATCAAGATTGCCGGAGAGCCCGGCCTCGATAGTCTGGTGAATGCCGAGGAGGATGGAGCGCGAATCCTCGAAGACGGGCACGCGGTAATCGGTATGCCCGGTGGGTAGCTCGGTCCGACGATGGTATCGCATATGGTAGTAGCAATAGTGCTGGTTGCGGGTGGCGACGGCGCCGCAACGCTTGCCGTCGGTCTTGATGTGCTCACAAATGGGAGCCTGCATATCTTGTCCTCCAAATAAAAATGCCCGGCGCTCGGCCAGGCTGGGTGTGGGGGCTAACGTCGTTGATAGAGGGGTACCCCCACCCCCCTCCGGATCTGAAAACAAACCACTTACACGACAGACTATGAAAACAAAGGACTTATAAGTCGCTGATTTTATAGCTACTTACAACATCAATTTGATAACAAAGGACTTAGCTGCGAGGCACAAGATTGTGTTCTCCGACAACGAAAGTCCTGAGACGGAAC